>NZ_JBMFSR010000004.1:0-94134 GCF_049967455.1 Caldisericum sp.
CTATGCAACAGTAATTGACGATGCTCTTATGAGAATAACCCATGTAATACGAGCAGAAGAACACCTATCAAATACCCCAAAACAGATACTCATCTTTGAAGCCCTCAACTTTCCTCTTCCCACATTTGCCCATATATCTCTTATCCTTGCACCTGATAGAACAAAACTCTCCAAAAGACATGGTGCAACCTCCTTAGGCCAATTCAGAGATCTGGGTATCCTTCCTGAGGCCATGTTTAACTTCCTTGCTCTCCTTGGTTGGTCTCCCAAAGATAACAGGGAATTTTTCACCAAAGAAGAACTCATAGAACTCTTTGATCTATCAAATGTCAATAAAGCCCCTGCTATCTTCGACTTTGAAAAACTCAAATGGATGAATCATAAATATATACTTGATAAAGATCTTAGAAGTCTCTGTGATGAAACGCTTCCTTATTTGAAAGAGGCATATAATGTTTCTGATTGCAGAGAGAGAACTCTTTTAATTATTGATGCGGTAAGGGGAAACATGAATTTTACAAAAGATGTTGTTCCTTTTTCTAAACCATTTTTTAAGAGAATGTTTGAATCTATTTCAGAAAATGATTTGAAAATGCTTTTAGATCCAGAAGCTTTAAAAGCACTTGAATATGTGTTAAATAACATTGATAACTTGGAATTTGTTAAGGATGAAGTTGAAAATTTTCTTAATAGTTTGAAAGATATACTTCAAATTCTCGGCAAAAAGATATACCATCCTCTAAGAATCTCACTTTTCTATTCACGCAATGGACCAGAACTTACAAAAATATTTTTAATTCTTGGTAAGGACGAAGTAAAAGAACGACTTAAAGAAGCTGTTAGCTTTATCAAGAAATCAATTCAAGGGTAACAAGGACCGCTACAGTCCCTGCAAATTGCGATCGAAAAACACCGCTTTTTAATGTAATTATTGGAATTGCGTTTTTTTTAAACATTTCTATTTCTCCTTCGCTAAATCCACCTTCAGGACCAATAAAAAATGTAATTGGTTTATTTAAGTTTGCAATGCTTGGGATATCTTTTAAGGAATATTTAGAGCCAAAATGAAGTACAAATGAATTCTCATGGAACATTTGAATTGCCCTATCAAGACTTTCTAGATATATAATCTCTGGTATGAAACAAATTTCGCTTTGTTCTGAAGTATTTAAGGCAATTTCCCTAAGCCTTTTGAGGTTTGTTTCTTTAAATGATTTAGCACTTCTCTCAGTATTGGTTACAAAGATTTTTGAAACTCTTGATGTTACGAGGAGTCTAATTGAGTCCTCTAATTCGCTTTTTTCAATAACACTTTGTATAATATTGAATTCTATTTCAGGTTTCTTATTTTTGGAAATTTCTTTTATTCTAAAAATTAAGGCGTCTTTTTCTTTTTCAATACATTCAGTTGTATAAATAAAATTGTCGTCAAAGAATTTAATTTTTTCTCCTTTTTTAATTCGAAGGACATTCTTTAAATGGTGCAGCAAATCATTAGTAATAATGATTTGATCTTTTTCAATTTTACTTTCTTTTAAATAGTAAATTGCCATTTTAATTTTCTAAAACTCCTAATGTATATTATAATATCACCGTATGGAAAGAGAAAAAATTCGAGAACTTTTGAAAAGTAAGCTTAATGAAAATCTTTATAAACATTCTTTGGCAGTAGAATCGGTTATGCGGGAGATTGCAAAGCTATTTAACGAAGATGAAGAAAAATTTGGCATTGCGGGACTTGTTCACGATATAGATCTCGATACAACGAAGGACAAACCTCATCTTCATAGCATTGTTGGAAGCGAATATCTTAAGTCTCTGGGCTTTGACGAGGACATTGTTCTTGCTGTTAAAAAACATAATCCTATTCATGGTTTAAAGCGAGAAACCTTATTGGAGAAGGCCCTATATGCGGCAGATCCCTTGACTGGGCTTATTACTGCTTGTGCTTTGGTTAAAGGTAAGAAACTCGAAAATGTTGACGAAGAATTCGTGCTTAAGAGATTTAAGGAAAAGCGCTTTGCAGAGGGAGCAAATAGGGAACAGATAGAAAGTTGTAAGGAGTTTGGTTTATCTTTAGAACAATTCGTCGAACTTGGCTTAAAAGCTATGAAAGGTATAAATAAAGATCTTGGATTATGAGATATATTGATAGTATTAAAACATTTGATATTGACGATAGGATCAGAATACTTAAAAGCTATCTTACCGAGAACCCAAGAGATGGAATTGGTGCATACAGATATTTAAGTCATTTGTATGTTTTAAAAAATGATTATAAAGAAGCAGAAGAAATTCTAAAAAATGGAATCGAAAAAAACCCAGAGAATTTGTGGTTGCAACTTGAACTTGGTGATTTTTACTTTTTTACAGTGCAGGATGTTAAAAGAGCAGAAGAGGTCTATAAAGGCATTTTTTCACATTTTAAAGAGCCTCAAAAAAGTACTCTTTCACCTTATCGCTATGTTCTCAAAAGATTAACGACAATAGCTTATAACAACGGTAATGTCGATGAGGCAACTGAATTTTATAGATTATTCTATGAAATTGAACCTTCTGATTTTTATGCGTCAGATTTTATAAAATATGCAAGCTTACTTCTAAAAAATGGGAATTTTGAACTTGCAAAAAAAGTTGTAGAAGTCGGCATTAAAACACATCCTAAAAATAGAGAGTTAAAGGAATTCGCAAATCAATACTTAGGTTTTAATTATGATGTTTATAACAATTCACAAAAATCAACACAAAAATCAACTATAGAAAAGATTCCTGTAAAAACTCCCCTAATAAAAGAGGATGATAATCTTATAGAAATTATAAAGCAGTATGCCTTGCCTTACGCAAGAAATGGCGATATTATAACAATCTCTTCATGTGTTGCGGCAATTGCTGAAGGAAGAATATACCCTGTTGATTCTATCAAGGTAAGTAAACTTGCAAGATTTATCTCACGATTTGTAAATCAAGAAAGTATTCCTTTTGGTGGCGCTGCTCCTCTTGCAAATCCATATGCAATGCAAATAGCAATTGAAGAGGCCGGTGCTTTAAGAATTGTAATGGGATTTCTCTTAGGTGCTATTGGCAAGGTTTTTGGGCTTAATGGTGTATTTTATAAGGTTGCAGGAGAACAGTCAGCTCTAATTGATGATCCCCCTGCAGCAATTCCTCCCTACGATTATTACATTATACCAGGTCCTATTGATTCAAATAAGCTTGCAAAAAGGATAAGAGATGTAATTGGCTTTGAAGTTGCAATAGTTGATGCAAATGAACTTGGAAGAGCATGGGTTGTGGGTAAAACCGAAAATGTTAATAAAGAAAAATTAGAAAAGATATTAAGCGATAATCCAGCAGGAAACGAAGACGAAGGGACACCCATAGTAATTGTGAGAGGTGTAATTTAAAAAACCCCGGCTTCATCCGGGGTTATAGTGAAATAATACTTATTTTTGTTATGGTTTCTTGCTTTTGCCATTAGATTTTTCTAATTTATTAGAATTTGTGTTATCTTGTGCGTTTTCATTTTTATTAGAATCTTCTTTTGTTTGGATTATTATCTGAGTTGCCTTGTAGTTTGTTCCATCGTACCTTATATGAATTTGGACAGTTTGTCCTTCCTTTAATGCACTTATATCAACTCTTCCAAGTCCTCTTTGCTCGACTTTCGTAGTTTTATCTATTAAAACGGGATTTTCGAAATCCTTAAGAGTTATGGAGGAATCGCTTACACTTACAATAACCGTATTCAATTCGTATTCTTTTTCTGATTTTTGTTCTTTGTTTTGTTCTTTGTTTTGTTCAGTATTCTCTGTTGTCTTGTCGTTGTTTTCTTCGTTATTTTCAACTTGCTTTTTATCTTGCTTATTTTGTTTTATCTCCTTATTTGGAGTGGTTTTATATACGATAATATCTCTTGCAACAAGATTATCGCCATCTTTTACGGCATGTACCAAAATGGTATCACCTACTTTAAGATCGTTTAAAGTTATCAGATTACCCAAATATTTTATGTTTGTGTTATCTTTAAGCGTTACTACTGTGTCGTTAACCGTTAAAGTATTTCCGTTAATTTCTTTAATAGTGCCTTTTGCAACGACAATGAGTTCGTTCTCATTTTGTTCAGTTTCTGTTTCTTTTTCCTGATTTTGAGTGGGAGTAGTAACCCCCTCATTCTTATTTTGATTTTTGTTTGTATTTTGTTCAGTTTCATTTTGTGAAAGGCTTGCATTATTTGTTGTATTAGTGGTTGTATTTGAAGATACATTTCCACTTGTTAAATTTTTCTCGCTCAATGTAGTATTAAGGGTATCAAGAATCTTTCCCCACCCATAACCATCTTTACGTAATTCAATAACTTTATCGATGTCGATATTTTTATCATGTGAAAGTGCAGAAATAACAACAGCATCAGCAAAAGGAAGATTTGCTTTTGTTATCTTTTCTAAAGCGCTTGAATCAATTTCAATTACTCCTTCAAAATTCTTTGCTGCACTTTCTATTCTAACGCTTTTAATGAGTTGTGGAAGAGTCCCAGATTTGCCGAACACAGGCGCAACAAATGATAATAAGAATGTGAAGATAATTGCAACTACAATTCCTAAGAAAACATTACGCCTCATAATTTCCATCCTTTTTGCGTTTTTAATCTTATTCATAACTTTTTCCTTAATTTCTGGATTAGGTACAGTTTCTTCTAAAAAATTCAAAACATCTTTTTCAAATTTCTCCATTCTCAATCACCTCCCTAAGCTTATTTCTTGCTCTATGCAGTCTTACTCTTATGTTTTCTTCAGATTCGTTTAATAAAAATGAAATTTCTTTAGTGGAAAGATTATCCATATAGAAAAGTGTTATTATGCTTCTATCTTTTGAATCAAGCTGTTTCAGAGCATCTTCAACAATTTCTTTTATATCGTCTTTTCCGTCATTTGTTTCTCTATTAATGAATTTTGGGTTTGTTTTTTTACTATTTTTAAGTGCATAGTTTATTGCAATCCGCTTAATATAACCCATTATTGTGTCGCTACTGTCGAGTGTCTTTCTTTTTTCATAGATTTTAAGATATGTATTTTGCATAACATCCTCTGCGTCTTCTTTGGAAAGAGTTATCGCATAAGCAATCTTAAAAACATATTTATAAGTTAAATTGTATAACATTTCAAATGCCTCTAAATCTCCATTCTTTATTTTTGGAACAATTTCTTTCAATTTATCTTCCACATTCATAATATTCTTCACCTCGTGAAAATGTTACACATAACTCATAAAAAATAAAAGCCCTCCTTTTGGGAGGGCTAAATTCTTAAAATTTTATATTAGTATTCAGGATATTGAGGTGCTGGTGCTGGTTTTTCTTCCTTTGGAATTGTTGTCACGATTGCTTCGGTTGAAAGCAAAAGTCCTGCAATGCTTGCTGCATTTTGAAGTGCTGTTCTTACTACTTTAAACGGATCAATTACGCCTGCTTTGAACATATCTTCAAATTTACCAGTTTCAGCATTGAAACCGATGTTGTCTTTTGTTTCCATTACTTTGTTGAGAGCAATAATTCCGTTGTAGCCTGCGTTTTCAGCAATGAGTTTTAGTGGTTCTTGAAGTGCCTTTTTAACGATCATAATACCGGTTTTTTCGTCCCCTTCTGCTTCTAACTTATCAAGTGCAGGAATTGCCTTAACGAATGCAACTCCACCACCTGCAACGATACCTTCTGCAAGAGCTGCCTTTGTTGCTGCAACAGCATCTTCAACTCTGTGCTTTAGTTCCTTCATTGCTGTTTCAGTTGCGCCACCAACTTTAATAATAGCAACTCCACCGGAAAGTTTTGCAAGACGTTCCTGGAGTTTTTCTTTATCGTAACTTGAGGTTGTTCTTTGAATTTCTTCTTTAATCTGCTTAATTCTTGCCTGGATTTTTTCCTTGTCTCCCTTACCACCAATTATTGTTGTATTATCTTTGTCAACTTTAACTGCATCTGCTCTTCCGAGCATGTCAAGAGTGACACTTTCAAATTTAATTCCAAGATCTTCTGAGATGACTTGTCCGCCAGTTAGGATTGCAATATCTTCAAGCATTGCTTTTCTTCTGTCACCAAAACCAGGTGCCTTAACGGCAACGCAAGAGAATGTTCCTTTAATTTTGTTTAAAACAAGTGTTGCAAGAGCTTCACCTGTTACATCATCTGCAATAAGAAGGAATGGTCTTCCTGTTTGAACAATCCTTTCAAGAAGTGGTAAGAATTCCTGAATTGATGAAACCTTCTTGTCTGTAATTACGATGAAAGGATCTTTAAGTTCTGCCTCCATTCTTTCGGTGTCGGTTACAAAGTAAGGTGAAATATATCCTCTATCAAATTGCATTCCCTCAACAGTCTTTACCTCAAGACCAAGACCTTGGGATTCCTCAACAGTTATTACGCCTTCTCTGCCAACTTTATCTACTGCATCAGCAATGGCTTCTCCAACTTCTTTAATCTTTGATGAAACTGTTCCAACCTGTGCAATTTCTTCTTTTGTTGTAATCTCTTTCTTTAGCTTTTTCATTTCTTCAATAACTACTTCGACTGCTCTATCAATTCCCTTTTTGAGAAGTAAAGGATCAGCGCCTGCCGTTACATTCTTAATACCTTCATCAATGAGAACTTGTGCCAGAACAGTTGCAGTTGTAGTACCATCACCAGCTGCATCCTCAGTCTTGGATGCAACTTCTTTGACTAATTGAGCTCCAATGTTTTCATTTGGATCGGGTAAATCGATTTCCTTTGCAATTGAAACGCCATCGTCAGAAAGAATTGGGGATCCAAATTTTCTTTCAAGTGCAACATGTCTTCCTTTGGGACCTAATGTTACTTTTACGGTATTTGCTAATTTATCAACACCTGCTTGTATTGCCTTTCTTGCATCCATTCCAAAAATTATTTGTTTTGCATCCATAGTTTCACCTCCTTATTTAAGGATTGCAAGCACTTCTTTTTCTGAAAGTATGAGATACTTTTCTTCATCCAATTTTATTTCGGTACCTGCATACTTTGAGAAAATAACAGTATCACCAACTTTTACTTCAAGGGGAACTTTTGTTCCATTGTCAAGAATTCTTCCAGAACCTACTGCAACGACTTTGCCTTTTTGAGGTTTTTCTTTTGCTGTGTCAGGCAATACAATGCCTGTTTTAGTTTTTTCTTCTTCCTCTTCGATTTTTACTACAATGTGGTCGTGAATGGGTATAATTTCTGCCATACAACCAACCTCCCTTCTTGTTTTTTTGTGAATTTTTAGCAAATTTATACTAAGTTTGCTAATTTATTATATAGAGTTTAGGATTTATGTCAAGAGGGAGGTCTAAATTGTTTAAAGGAGCAAAATGAGTTTTTAATTGAACTATCTTTTTTCTTTTTGTTTTTTAAAATATTCGTCTTCCTCTTCTAATTCTTTAAGCCAATCTTTTACTTTCCATTCCTTTACAGTATCGGTGAGTGTTGCAAAAATTAGATCTTCAGTATTTATAGCCTCTTTTACCTTTTGCATTATCTTTACAATCTCTTCGTTTGTAAAATTGCCTAATAAAATAAATTTCTTTCCCATGATCTACTCCAAGTTTATTATTTTTCACATTTATTATATCAGAACTTTCAAAAAAATTAATTTTTTGTTATATTTATTATGTGAAAGAAAAAAGTTTTATCCTGAGAAGTGTGGAAGATACAATTTATATAGGTAGAAAACTTGGAGAGATACTTTTAAAAAATGCAAAAAATTATATTATAGGACTTGTTGGACCTCTTGGTGCAGGTAAAACAACACTTGTGAAGGGAATTTCTGAGGGACTTTTTGCAAAAGACTATGTTGAAAGTCCTACTTTTGTCTTTCTCAATATATATAGAGGTAATCTTCCTTTATATCACTACGATTTGTATAGGGTCAATAATCCTAAGGATTTTGATGATCTTGGAATTTTTGAGTTAGTTTCAAAACAGGGTATTCATGTTATTGAATGGGGAGACAAAATTGAAGGTTTGCTTGATTTTGATATGGAAATATACCTTACAATTTTGAGCGAAACTGAACGTACGTTATCAATGAAAGTTTTTAATATGGAGAGTGTTTTAGATGAATTATCTATTCCTTAGTCAGGCATTTTATCCAACGATTAGTTTGCTTGGGAACGATGAAAAAATTCTCTATTCTGTAATTCAGTATCCTAATGATGAAAGTCCAAACAATCTACTCTACATTACAAAAACAATGTTTGATATTTTAAAGTTTGAGAAGCGTGATCTTACACATATTCTTGTTGTAAATGGCCCGGGAAGTTTTACGGGGACTCGAATTGGTGTTGTTGATGCGAAGATTCTTTCATTTGCACTTAATATCCCTTTGATTCCTGTAAATTCTTTAGAACTCATATCACGACACGTAGGAAATTTAAAAATAAAAGCAGTGCTTTCTGCTGGAAGAAATGAGTTTTTTGTTGCTGAATTCGAAAACGGCGCAAGGAGTTCACCTGATGAGATAAAAACAATTTCAGAACTTCAAAATCTTGAAAGTGATCTAATTGTTTCATTTGAAGACCTTTCTTATGCAAATTTAAAAAATTTTAAGAAAATATTTGTAGACCCTGAGGTTATTCATAGTCTTGCCCTTCTAAAAATTTCAAGAGGTGAACAAATCGGGGATCCTTTATCACTTAAACCTATTTATTTAAGAGCAGAAGATAAGCTTTTTAAGAAAATGCGATGATAAGCGAAATTGAAATAGTTAAAGCAAAAGCAAATGATTTTAAAAAAATAATTGAAATTGAAGAGTTATCCTACGAAGATCCGTGGCCCCGTGAAATATTTATGGTTGATTATCTATTTAATGCTTCGTCTGATTACTTTGTTGCTAAATTGCAAGGTAAGGTTGTTGGTTTTATTGGTGTTTGGTATGAAGGTAAAAAACTTCACATTATTAATGTTGCAGTTCATCCCAATGAACGCGGAAAAGGGATTGGTACATCACTGCTTGTATTTGCCATAAATCTTGCAAAGGAACTCGGCCATGAAGTTGTATATCTTGAGGCAAGGAAATCTAATGTTTCTGCCCAAAGACTTTACAAAAAATTAGGCTTCATTGAAAAGGAAGAGTTAAAATCTTACTATCAAGATGGGGAAGATGGTATAAGAATGGAACTCACAGTATCTAAGGAGGATGAAGATAAATGATAACTCTTGGAATTGAGACTTCATGTGACGATACTGCTGTTTCTTTAATTGAGAATGACGGTAAAATTTTGAGTAATGTTTTGACTTCACAAGAAGTTTTTCATAAGGATTTTGGAGGTATTGTTCCTGAAATTGCGTCAAGAAAGCATGCAGAACTCATTGGGTATACGATAAAAGAGGCATTAAAACTTGCAAACACTTCTTTGAATGACATTGATTTAATATCTGTTACAAAAGGTCCTGGGCTTATTGGCTCACTTCTTGTAGGAGTTGAAGCTGCAAAATCTTTGAGTTTTGCTCTTGATAAACCTCTAATTGGGGTAAATCATCTTGAAGGGCATATATATTCATTATTTCTTGAAGGTGCACCGCTTTATCAAAAGAATGATGTTTTTCCATTGCTTGTTTTGATTGTTTCTGGAGGACATACGGAGCTTGTGTTTATGGAAGATTTCTTAAGATATAAAGTACTTGGACGCACTCGCGACGATGCAGCAGGTGAAGCTATTGATAAGTTTGCGCGATTTTTAGGATATGGTTATCCTGGGGGTCCAATAATCGAAAAGTTGGGGCTTGAAGGCGATCCAAATAAATACGAATTTCCAAATTTAACTTTTAAAGGAAGTCCTTATGAATTTAGTTTTAGTGGTTTAAAGACCGCTGGTATTTATTTTATTCAAAATCATCCAGATGTTGTAGAAAACGATCTTCCAAGCCTTGCTGCAAGTTTTGAAAATGCCCTTGTAAGAATTCTTGTTGAGCGAACTCTACGTGCCGCAACTGACTTTAAAGTAAAAGGAATTGGGGTTGTAGGTGGAGTATCAGCAAATAAAAGGCTTCGGGAGACATTTGTAAAAATGTCGCCAATTGATGTCTATTTTCCTCAAAAGGCACTTTCCACAGATAATGCCGCAATGATTGCTCTTACAGGATATCTTCGTTATACGATGAAAGGCGAAATTTCTGATCTTAAACTTGATGCCATATCGAGGTTAGAGTTATGAAAATGAAAGCGATGTTTATTGAAAGGATTGGAAAATTAGAGGAAAATCCTCTTATTCTAAGAGAAGTTGATATACCAAAACCAACCGAGAACGAGGTCTTAATAAAAGTTTCTTATTGTGGTGTTTGCCACACAGAGATTGATGAAATTGAAGGAAGGAGAATGCCTAAAATTCCTGTTATTCCTGGTCATGAAGTTGTGGGATATGTTGTAGAAAAGGGAAATAAAGTTAAAAACCTTAAAATTGGTGATAGAGTTGGTGTTGCCTGGATAAAGCATGCCTGTGGGAAGTGTAGGTATTGTAAAAGTGGTGAAGAAAATCTCTGTAATGATTTTATTGCAACAGGTGCCGATGCTGATGGTGGTTATGCAGAATATATGGTTGTTGAAAGTGAGTTTGCATATAAGATTCCTGAAAACTTAAAGGATGAGACAACTGCGCCAATTTTGTGTGCAGGCGCAGTAGGATTTAGAGCCTACAAACTTTCTGAAATCAAAGATGGCGAAACAGTTGCGCTTTTTGGTTTTGGTGCATCAAATCATATCGTTTATAGGTATATAAGATATCTCAATCCCTCTTCAAAAATTGTGGTCTTCGTTAAAAAATTAGGTGATAATGCAACCAAATTAGCAGAAGAATTAGGAGCAGATTATATCTTTGAAACCTTTAGTGAGATTTCTATAACCTATGATAAGGCAATTGATACAACACCCGTAGGTGAGGTAATTCCTTACGCCCTGAAATATCTTAGTAAAGGTGGTCATATCGTGGTGAACGCCATAAGAAAAGAAACTCCTATTAATGCCTTTGATTATACCTTAATTTGGGAAGAAAGGTCGGTAAAAAGTGTTGCAAATGTGACAAGAGATGATGTTATAAACGCCCTGAAACTTGCGTCGGTTATTCCCATTATTCCTAAAGTCACGATATTTCCTTTAGAAGATGCAAACAAGGCCCTTCTTTCGATAAAGCAAGGCAAAATTCAAGGTGCAGCAGTATTAAAAATTTCTTAAATGTCAATTTCGTAAACTTCTGAATCTTCAATACTCAAAAATAACGAAAGTTTTTCTTTAAAAGATTCCTTATCGTAAGTGGTATAGAAAATTGTTTTATGAGTTCCATTATTAAAGCCAATTTCATTTAAATGTTCTACTGTTTTTGTTGCAATATATTCTGCAGGATCAATTACTTCAACACTTTCGCCAACAACACTTTTTACCACCTTATAGAGGAAAGGAAAGTGAGTACATCCTAAAACAAGCGTGTCAATTTTGTTTTTTAGTGGTTCTTCTAATTTTTCTCTTGCAAGTGCACAGGCATAATCATTAAAACTTACTCCATCTTCAACAAGATTAACAAGTTCTTGAGAGCCGACCTCAAATACTTCAATTGACCCATCGAGTTTCTGGATCTCATTTTTGTAGGCATGTTTTTTTGCAGTAAGTGGAGTTGAAATAACGCCTACTTTCTTATTCTTGGTTGTTTTCACTGCATATTCTGAACCTGACTGTATCATACCAATGACTTCTACAGGATTGGCTAAAACTTTTAGTTCATCCATTGCAATGGATGATACTGTATTACATGCAACGATGATAAGTTTAACTTCTTTTGTGAGTAAAAATTTGGTTATGTTTCTTGCATATGTTTTAACTTCTTCTTCTGTTTTTGTGCCATAAGGAAAATGCCTCAAATCTCCTACATAGATAATATTTTCATTGGGAAGGACCCTTTTTAAACTTTTTACTACACTTAACCCACCAACACCTGAATCAAATATTCCGATTGGCTTTGTGTTAACCATTTAGATACCTCACGATACCATCAAAGAGTGCTTTAGCAACTCTATCAAGGAAGTTTGGATCTTTAAAAAGCGCCTCTTCTTTGGGGTTTGATATAAAACCTATTTCTGTAAGAATTGAAGGCATTGTAGTAACTTCTCTGCAAACATAAAGATAATCTTTTTTAATTCCTCTATCATAAGTGCCTAAGGCTTTTACAAGGGATTCTTGGATTGTTTGAGCCAAACGCTTAGATGAGTCATACCAATAGTAAGTTTCTGTGCCAGATGCATCACTGTTTACACTTGAGTTTAGATGTATTGAAATGAAAAGATCCCCACCAGATGCATTTGCAATATCTGTTCTTCCTTTAAGGGTGGGATTTTTTGGATCATCAACTGTTGTATGAGTTAATATTACCTTAGCACCTGCATTTTCTAATAGTTTTTTTAGTCTTAGTGCAATGTCAAGCACTATATATGCTTCTTTTGTTCCAGAGTATCCTATTGCTCCCACATCTAAGTATTGGCCAGAATAACTTCCATGCCCTGGATCTATAATAATAATTCTACTTGAAAGTAATTTTGAACTTTCACTGGTTGCTTGTGTCAGTGTTAGCATATTATCTTTTGCAACATAAGAGACATTATCTAATTCTATGAATATTTGGGGAGGTGTTGTTGATACCCTCTTCAAACTTTTATAAGGTATATTTAAAGAATTTTCAGCATAGATTACAAGATAGTCTTTGTTATTTTCGCTAATCTTTTTTGCTTTGAATGGAAAACTAAACGTAAGTACCGTTGAGCTACTATCCTTCTTAAAGTCAATAAGAACTGGGTCTATAAAGATTTCATTATTTGTTTCTGTTACTGATACATTAAAGTACTTTGACAAATTCATTAAGGAAACAAAATTTTCACCATCAGCGTTAATTATTTCTTCTTTTGCTATCTTGATACTATTGCCAAAGAAATCTAAATTATATTCACTTATCTTTATATTGAAAAAGTTTAGAAAATCATCAAGGCTAATATAAAGCGTATTATCTAACTTTTTAATATTTGTGAATATTACACTTCCACCAATTTCAACTATTTTTTGATTGATCTTTGGAAGTTTAAAATGTATTAAATGAAGATTGTCTTTTACTTCAAATTGATACGGAATCTCCGCTAACAGATAGATTGTAATTGAAGCATTATTGTTATAACTTTGAATTGTGTATCTTGTAAATGGATAAATATTGAGATCAGTTTGATTTGATGTGTTGAGGAAATCAGTGTTGTTATATGTAAGCACCAGTCTTATTGGATCGCTTTGCATATTTATGTTTGGCTTTGGTAAGTTTTTACCGTTAACTTGAATGTCAATACCGTCTTCCGTAATTTGCCAGAGGACGCTTTCAATTATCCCTTTTTCCTTTTTTGCAAATACAATAGTATCGTTTCTAACCCAGGCGTATCTTCCCTCTAAGTTCACTTCAAACCATGTTTCTTTATCTTTGTTTAAACAAACGCCTACTATATTAAACGCAGTATTAATTGGAACAACCTTGATAACATTGTATGATGTTGATGGACCTTCTCTCAGATTTGTTGAATCATTTGTCTTTGCTTCACTTCCTATCATTGAAATATCTAATGCAACTCTACTTGCATCAAACTTAAAATAATCGCTTATAGCAAACCCAACTTTGTCATTGTATTTACATTGGAGCCATAGTTCACCGTTATGATTTTTTGCAAAACCTATTATTACAACTTCGTCACCTTTATTTATAAGAGTAATTTTTCCGTAGTCGGTAGAAGGACCTGTTCTTAAATTTACAAAATCTGTTGAAGTGGCGGTTATTGAAATGTTTTCTTGTGTATTACTGTTGTCTTGAGTATTTGATGTGCTGTTTTTTCCTGAGTTATTATTTTTGTTAGAAGAATCGTTCCCTTGATTATTTGGATTTGTTTCATCTATCTTCACTGTATACCAACTTGCCACAAAGTAAAAGTTGTCTCCGTCTTTAAATTTATACCAGATTTGAGAGTCGCTTCTTTTAATTATTCTTAATACATTTATTTTTGTTCCATAGTTGAGTCTTTTAATAAATTTAAATTCTGTGCCTGGACCAGATCTTACATTTAGATAGTCTGTGTTAACCTTTGCGATAATGTTCGAATTCTCCCCAGTAATTGTTATCCCTGTTTTATCGCACAGATAGCTTGCTATATATCCCGTTTTTCCTGAATTAAAGTCGTAAATTTTATACCAAAATCCCCCGTCTTTGTCTTTTCCAATTCCTACATTAAGGACAAATGTATCCTTATTAAGTTTAAAGAGGACAGGATTATACGTTCCAGGGGCGCTTCTTACATTAACTCCGTCAGTATTTATCGATAAAAACTCCTGTCTTACCTCCGAGAGAACACTTTGTGCTACAAAAAAGGTTGTGGATGTATAAAAAATGAGCAGTAAAATTGTTAAAATTTTTTTCATCAGTATTTCCTCATTTCTCTTTTTGCAATTTTCTCTTCTAATTTCTTTTTATCTCCGTGCAGTACTCTTTTTCTTACAAGCGCAATTGTTAATTTTATTCTATTATTTGAGGTATGCACATCGATTGGAAGTATTGTAAGTCCTCTTTCTTTTACTCTTGTGCTCCATCTTACAATTTCATTTTTATGCATAAGGAGCTTCCTTTTTCTTTTTTCGCTTATGCTTGTATGAACTGAGGGAGGAATTTGAACAAACATTTTGTATATATAAAATTCACCGTTTGATTCCTTAACATACGCTCCGTCAAGACTAACTTTTCCTTCCCTTATGGACTTTACTTCAAAGCCTTTCAATTCTATACCAACCTCAAGTTTATCAAGTATCTCGAAGTCTCTTAAAACCTTCTTATTTACTGCTATTGCTTTTTCTTCCATTTTTTTCTTAACTCCCAAAGTGTTTCTTTTAAATCTTCAGGTAGTTCTGAAGTGAATCTAAGCTCCTTATTAATTATAGGATGTTTGAATGAAATCTCATAAGAATGCAAAAATTGTCTTTCAAGGTCTATATTTTTGTCTTTTTTACCATAGAGAGTATCTCCGATAAGTGGGTGTCCAATATGCGCCATATGTACTCTGATTTGATGAGTTCTTCCCGTTTCAAGTTCAATTTGAAGAAGCGTATAAGGACCAATTGTTTCAAGCACTTTAAAATGGGTAATAGCCTCTTTTCCCATAATTGATACCCGCATTTTTGTTGTTCCTTGTTCCCTTTTAAGAGGTAAATTAATTGTACCAAAAGTCTCTTTAAAATTCCCTTTTACAAGACAAATGTATCTTCTTTTAATTTCGTGTCTCTTTAACATTTCACTTAATGTTCTGTGTGCTGTATCGGTTTTTGCAACAACCATAAGACCTGATGTATCTCTATCAAGTCTATGAACTATGCCAGGCCGAATAACTCCTCCAATTTGCGATAGGTCTTCTACATGGTATAGAAGCCTGTTTACAAGCGTATCAGTTGTTTTTCTGCCAACTGGGTGCACAGTGAGTCCTGCTTCCTTGTCAATTACAAGAAGGTATTCATCCTCATAAACTATTTTTATTGGTTTATCTTCTTTCCCAACTTCAAGTTTTTCGGGTTCCTTTTCTTTTACAACAATTAAGTCGTTTGCCTTTATCTTATGCGATGGTTTTTCAATAACTTTGCCATTTACAAGCACAAATCCTTCTTTTATCAATTTCTGTATATAGCTTCTGCTAAGATTTTTAAGTTTGTTTTCAATTATCTTATCAAGTCTACCTGTAGCGTCTGCAATAAACTTATTTTCCATATTTTAAATACGATATTATAAATATCGCAATGCCAATGTCAATTGAAGCATCTGCAATATTAAAAACCGGCCAATGCTTCAAAAACAAGAAATCAGTTACACTTCTAAAAATAATTCTATCAACAAGGTTTCCCAGGATACCTCCCATAATTAGCCCAAACCCAACTTCCTTATAGGGAATATTTATTATTCTCTCAACATATATTATGAGAATGGTGACGAAAAAACTCGAAACAATTAGGAATGGTGTAGCATTTTGGAACATCCCAAAGAGTGAACCCGAATTTGTAATGTGGGTAATAGAGAATATACCTCTTATTATTGGAATTTCTTTTCCGAGAGGAATTGTATTTCTTACAACAACTTTTGAAAGTTGGTCAATAACTAAAACAGCAACTGCAATAAGGTAAAAATATCTATCGCTTTTCACACCCAATTTTATATGAATTGTTCTCTTTTTAAAATACTCATTTTGTTTTTATTCCTGCTATATAGTATAATATAGCTTGTATAACAGAGGAGGTTTGATATGACGATAAAAGAAGGAAATAGTACAATTGCAATAAGAATGCATGATGGAGAGGACTTTATGAAGTCCTTAACAACTGCTTGCAAGAATTATAAAATTGAAAGTGCAGTCTTTACGGGAATTGGTATGTTTAGAAGTGTTGAAATCGGATACTGGAATGGACATGAGTATGTTAAGAAGGTATTTGATGGTCTTACAGAAATTGTATCCTTGCAAGGTAATATAAGTGTTACAGAAAGGGAAGGCGATCTTGTAATTCATGTGCATACTGCAATAGCACTTCATGATTATTCGGTTGTAGGTGGTCACCTTGTTAATGCAATTATGTATAATGGAGAAATTTTCATAGAAAGGCTTCACAATATAACACTTCTTAGAAGAGATGAACCCACAGGACTTAAAGGTTTAAATCCTGCATAAGGAGAAATAGGTTATGGAACTTGCAAAGGAATACAACCACAAAGATGTAGAAGATAAGATATACAAAATGTGGGAGGAAGGCCATTATTTTGATTCTGAAATTAGTCCCAAAAAAGAAAATTTTGTAATTGTTATGCCTCCCCCAAACGTAACAGGTAAACTTCATATAGGGCATGCCCTTAATTTCACACTACAGGATATCTTTATAAGATTCAATAGGATGTTTGGAAAAGAAACCCTTTGGCTTCCGGGCATCGATCATGCAGGTATTGCAACTCAGTCGGTTGTTGAAAGAGAGCTGCTTTCCAAAGGAATAAAGAAGGATGATCTTGGAAGAGAAAAATTCCTTGAAGAAGTCTGGAAATGGAAAGAAAAATATGGAAATACAATCATAGAGCAATCAAAAAAACTCGGCGTCTCAGCAGACTGGAGAAGACTTCGATTTACCCTTGATGAAAAGTATGCGAATGCCGTATTGGAGGCGTTTATTAGGTATTACAATGAAGGCTTGCTCTATAGGGGAGAAAGAATAATTAACTGGTGTCCTCGATGCCACACAGCACTTTCAGATATAGAAGTTGAATACGAAGAGGAAAAAGGTAAACTCTATTACATAAAGTACCCTCTTGAAGAAAGTGATGATTATATAGTTGTTGCAACGACTCGCCCTGAAACAATGCTTGGGGATACGGCTGTTGCAGTTCATCCAAATGATGAAAGATACAAAAATCTAATTGGCAAGTATGTTATCCTTCCGCTTGTAGGGAGGAGAATCCCTATTGTTGCAGATGAGGCAGTTGATCCTCAATTTGGAACGGGTGCAGTAAAGGTAACACCATCACACTCTCCTGAAGATTTTGAAATTGCGAAAAGACATAATCTTGGATTTTTAGATGTTATTAATGATGTTGCTCGAATGATTAATGTTCCAGAGCCATATCTTGGACTTACCACAACTGAAGCAAGAGAACGTGTTGTGGAGGATTTGAAAAATCAGGGGTATCTTGTGAAAGTGGAAGATTATGTGCACTCTGTTGGCCACTGTCAGAGGTGCCACACTGTGGTTGAGCCTCTTGTTTCAAAGCAATGGTTTCTATCAATGAAGTCTCTTGCAGAGGAAGCAAAAGAAGCGGTGGAATCTCAAAAGGTAAAAATTACACCAGAAAAATGGGTAAAAGTTTATTATGATTGGCTAAATAATATTAGAGACTGGTGCGTTTCAAGGCAACTATGGTGGGGACATAGAATTCCTGCATATTACTGTGAAGATTGCGGTGAAGTGATTGTTTCGAAAGAGCCTGTGATGAAATGCCCTAAGTGTGGAAGCACTCGTATAAAACAGGATGAAGATGTTCTTGATACTTGGTTTTCATCTGCATTGTGGCCATTTGCAACTCTTGGCTGGCCGGAGAATACCCCTGAACTTAACTATTATTATCCGACAACGCTACTTATAACAGGTTATGATATTCTTTTCTTCTGGGTCGCAAGGATGATTTGGAGTGGCATGCATTTTATGAAAAAGGAGCCATTCTATACAGTAATGCTTCATGGTCTTGTTAGGGATGAAAAGGGTAGAAAGATGAGTAAGTCCCTTAAAAATATAGTGGATCCTTTGGATTTAATTGAAGAGTATGGGGCTGACGCATTACGCTTTACACTTGCCTCACTTACTACAGTTGGCGGGCAAGACATAAATCTTTCAAAAGAAAAGCTAAAGGCATCAAGGAATTTTGTTAATAAAATCTGGAACGCATCTCGTTTTGTCCTCATGAATCTTGAGGGATTCAATCCAAATGAAATTGACGAAGAAAATTTGGATTTAGAGTTTGAAGATAAATGGTTTTTAAGCAGGCTTAATAGACATTTAAAGATGGAAATTGAATATCTTGGGAATTACGACCTTGGTGAAGCTGCAAGAAAACTTTACGAGTTTGTTTGGGGAGAATTCTGCGATTGGTATATAGAGCTCTCTAAAGTAAGATTGTATGGAGATGACGAAAAGAAGAAAAAAACTGTTCAGTACATTTTGTGGAAATCACTTTCTACTATCTTAAAAATGCTTCATCCTTATATGCCATTTGCAACAGAAGAGATATATTCTTATGTTCCTTTTGTAGATAAGCCACTTATTAAATCAGAATTTCCTAAAATAAATGAAGCCTTTATCGACGATAAAATTGAAAAAGATGCTGATTTTGTTTTTGGAATTATAAGAGGTTTGCGAAGCCTTAAGGCAGAACTGGGGTTACCTGTTGCAACCCCGCTTAATGCTTATTTCAATTCAATAGATGAAAATGAAATTAAACTAATAAAAGAGGAAAACGAAAAAATCCTGAAACTTGCGCATATAACTAGTCTGAAGTATGTTCAAAAGAAGCCCGAAAGAGTTTTAAAGACAGTTGTTCAGGGCACTACAGTCTATATGGAACTTCCTTTTGACTTTGACTTACAAAAGGAAAAGGATAGGTTTATCAAAAAACTTCAAGAGATAGATGCTGAGCTTAAATCCATAAACTCAAGACTTATGAACCCTGTATTCTTAGAAAAAGCAACCCCTGAGGTTATAAACAAGGATAAAGAAAGACAAAAGGAATTAGAGAAGACAAAGGCTGTTCTTTTAAGCCATATTGAAGATCTTGAGGTTTAGTGAGACTTTCAGAGTGTTTAGATGAAATCTTCGCTTTAGGTGGAAAAATAAATCAACCTGATAAATATGGGTTAGCAAACATCAAAAGGGTACTTTTAATGCTGGGTAACCCAGAGAACAAAGTACCCTATTTTCATATTACTGGGACAAAAGGGAAGGGGTCAACTTCAAATTACATTGCATCAATTTTAAGAGAACATGGCTATAAAACAGGACTTTATATATCTCCCTCTCTTATTTCAACCCTTGAAAGAATAAGTATTAACGGAAAGCTAATAACTCCGCTTGAATTTGTTAAATACTATGAAAGTTTAAAACCAATTTACAAAAATTTAAAAAACGACGAACTTCCATCTACATTTGAAACCTTTACTATAATGGCTTTCTTGTATTTTCTTAGCAAGAACGTTGATTATGGAGTTTTGGAAGTAGGTTTAGGTGGAAGGCTTGATGCGACAAATGTTATTGAAAGATCTGTTGTATCTATTATCACAGATATAAGTTTTGATCATCAAAAGTATCTTGGAAATACATTAAAAGAAATTGCATTTGAGAAATCAAAAATAATTAAAAAAGGTTCTCCTGTTGTTTTCAATGTAAAAAGTGACGAAGCGAAAGCCGTTATTTTAGAAGAGGCCCAAAGGAACAATTCTCCATATTATGAGTTTGGTAAAGACTTTGACGTATCTAATATCAGAAAATTTGAGCATTATAGTGAATTTGATTTTATCTCGAAAAATCCAAAAGCAGTTTTTGAAGGAATTAAAATAAAAGGCATTGGTGATTATCAAATTATCGATGCGTCACTTGCGATTCAATCAATTCTTGTAAGTGGAATTAATTTCACTACAAACACAGTTAAAGAAGGACTTTTTAAGGCATTCTGGCCAGGACGTTTGGAAGTTGTTTCAAAAAATCCACTTGTAATCATTGACGGAGCACATAATGATGCCTCTTCTCAAGTTTTAAAGTACTCTCTTAAACGGAGCTTTGATACTAAATTTGTAGTGCTTTTCTCGATGCTTTCTGATAAGGATATAAGAACTTTTCTTTCAAATATTCAAGAAATTACCTCATACCTGTTCATTACGACTACACCGAATTCTTATTCACGGGCAATGAATATCGAGATGCTTTACACTCTTGCAAGAGAACTCCTTCCAAAAAATCAAATTTTTATTGAAGAGGACCCAAGAAGAGCATATTTTAGAGCAAAGGAATTTGCTTCCAATAAACTTCCTCTTTTAGTAACTGGTTCATTGTATCTTGTTGGTTTTGTAAGAGTGCTTGAAAACATTTTTACTTTTTCAAGAAATTAATATAATAATTAGGAATGGGAAAAATTATTGATTTTATTAAAACGATTTTACCGAATCTTTCAACATCTGATGTCTTTATAATAATCTTTTCACTTGTTATATTAGTTCTAATTATTGCAATCTACGTGTATAACGACAGTAAATTGAGAGGTGGAAATGCATTAGGTTGGTTAATTGCAGTTATTGTTTTTGGAGGCATTTTGCCCCTTGTTTTCTACCTAATGATAAGAAGTCCTTACACTCTTGAAGAAATTAAAGAGGAGAAAGAGCGAAAGGAGGTGTTAGAACTACAAAAAAAATATTTTGAGTTACAAATTGAAAAAGAAATTTTTAAATGCCCTGTGTGTGGTGAAGAAGTAAAAAGTGATTATCTCTATTGTCCTCACTGTTTTACACAATTAAAAAAGAAGTGTCCGAACTGCCAAAAGATTATTGAAAAAGATGCAAAGATTTGCCCTTATTGCGGGTTTATTTTTGAAGAACGAAAGGAGTGAAACATGAAAGTCTTTACTTATTCACCTGGTGGCATACATCCAGATGAAAGTAAACTTACCAAGGATTTGTCCTTTGAAGTCTTTAAATCTCCTCCAATTGCAGTTATTCCGCTCCAGCAGCATACAGGTGCACCAAATAATCCTTTGGTGCAGGTTGGTGATTATGTCAAGGTCGGGCAGAAAATTGGCGATTCAACGCAGCCTGTTTCTGCACCAGTCCATGCAACTGTGTCTGGAAAAGTAATTGCAATTGAAGAGAGATTATGTCCAACTGGTGCAAAAATCAAAAGCGTAATTATTGAGAACGATTATAAAGATGAATGGGTTGAACTTTCACCGAGGAAATCTTTTGAAGATTTACCATCCGAAGAACTTGTGAAAATTATAAGAGAGCATGGTATTGTTGGTTTAGGTGGTGCAGCATTTCCAACATCTGTGAAATTAACTCCCCCCAAAGATAAAGTTATTGACACCATTATTGGAAATGGCGCTGAGTGTGAGCCATATCTTACAGTTGATCACAGGAATATGCTTGAGTATCCAGAGAAGGTCATCACAGGAATTCTCATTGAAATGAAAATAACGGGTGCAAAGAAAGGTATTATTGCAGTTGAAGAAAACAAACTTGATGCAGCTAACGTTCTTGAAAATAAAATAAAGGAAATGGGTTTAAATAATGTTGAGGTTGTTTTGGTGAAGACAAAATATCCTCAAGGTGGAGAAAAACAACTCATTAAGGCTGTTCTTAAAAGAGAAGTTCCATCGGGAGGTTTGCCGCTTGATGTTGGGGTTGTTGTTCAAAATGTTGGTACTTTAAAAGCAATTACAGAAGCAGTTTTGGAAGATAAACCTTTAATTGAGCGAGGAATAACAATTTCAGGTAATGCAGTTTCTAAACCTGGAAATTATATTATTAGAATTGGGACACCTGCATCGTTTATAATTGATACGCTTGGGCTTAACCGTAAATTAAGAAAACTCATTTTTGGCGGTCCTATGACTGGTATTGCTCAGCCAACGGTTGATGTTCCAGTTATAAAGGGGACTTCAGGAATTCTTATGTTTGGCGATGAGGCATTGGAAATGGCACCTCAGGAAGAATCACCTTGTATAAGATGTGCAAGCTGCGTTGATTCTTGTCCTATGGGACTTATGCCAGTTTTAATTGATCATGCTTCGAGAAAAAATGACCTTAAAACGGCGGAAACTCTTCATGCACTTGACTGCATTGAATGTGGTGTCTGTTCCTACGTATGTCCTGCAAAGAGGCATCTAACTGAAAATATAAAGAGTGTTAAACAGGCAATTATAAAACAAAGAAAAATTGAAGCAGCAAAACAAGCAGCTTTTGAAAAGTTAAAAGCTCAAAAGATGAAAGAGAAGGAAAACTCCCCAAAGGAGGTACAAAATGGCTAACTATGATATTGATCTTGTCGTTACATCAGCTCCTCATATAAAGGATAAGGTAACGACTTCTTCAATTATGCGTGATGTTATCATTGCAATCGCCCCTGCACTCATTGGAAGCGTTTTTATTTTCGGCTTAAGGTCGATTCTTGTAATAATTATATCTGTCGTATCTTCAATATTGGCAGAGGTATTAGGTAACATTATTTTTCATAAAAAACCATCTTTAAACGACCTTTCTGCTTCAGTTTCAGGATTACTTCTTGCAATGACTTTACCTCCTTCTTCTCCTTGGTGGATGGTTGTTGTCGGAGCATTTTCGGGAATCATTTTGGGGAAAATGATTTTTGGTGGGATTGGTTCTAACCCGTTTAACCCTGCTCTTGTGGGACGTTCAGTGTTAATGGTATCTTGGCCTACTTATATGACAACCTGGATAAAGCCTCAAATAATGATTGGGTTATCCAATATTTCTCAAGCAACCCCTGTTGATTCAATTACAACTGCAACACCATTAGGTATTGTAAAATTACAAAGCTACGCAAAGCTTATATCTGATTTTGGAACAAAGGCAAATTTATACAAGGCCTTGTTCTTTGGCACAGTAGGAGGTAGTTTAGGTGAAACTTCAGCACTACTTCTTTTAATTGGTGGCATTTATCTTATAGCAAGAAAAGTAATCGATTGGAAAATACCTGTAATTTATATTGGAACAGTTTTTGTGCTTTCTCCTCTTTTTGGAAGAGACCCTCTATTTTCAATTCTTGCAGGTGGATTATTTTTAGGTGCATTCTTTATGGCAACTGACTACAGTTCTTCTCCAATAACACCTATGGGAAAGGTATATTACGCAATATTTATAGGTTTTTTGACTGTGCTTATTCGTCAATATAGTTCATATCCTGAGGGTGTTATGTTTTCTATTCTCTTAGGAAATGCTGTTGTTCCTTACTTTGATAAGGTTATGCCAAAAGTCTATGGTGTGTTTTCTAAAAAAGAGGTGGCAAAATGAAAAATAATGTTTTTAAGTTTGCTGTTACTCTTGGGCTCATCTCAGCCATTACAGGATTAGCACTTGCAGTAGTTTTTCAGATAACAAAGCCTATTATTGCAGCGCAAGATGCAAAGGCATTAGAGAGAGGTTTATCTGAAGTTTTTCCAGGTAATTATGAATTTATAAAGTTAGATAAACCTATTCAATCAAGCGATCAATCAGTTACAATAAATGAATCTTTTCTTGTTAAAGATAAGGCAAGTGGCAAAAATATAGGAATGGTTGTAAAGGTTGTTGTTCCAGGCTCGCAGGCACCAATTGAAATGCTTGTAGGTGTGAAAAGCGATGGAACGGTTTCTGGTGTTAAAATTCTCAAGATGAATGAGACTGCAGGGCTTGGTTCTAATGCAGATAATCCTAAGTATTATGTTAATAAAAAGGACAAGATTACCTTTTTAGGACAATTCGTAAATAAAAATGTTATTAAAGATAAATTAGTTCCAAAGGAAGATATTATTGCTATGACTGGTGCAACGATTACCTCTACTGCGGTTTCAAAGGGAGTAAAAGTTGCAGGAGAAGCTATTGTTTCATACCTTAAGGAGGCAGGGCAATGAAAAAGTTGAAGATAATTTGGGATGCAATAATTCCAAATAATCCTGTACTTATAATTTCAATTGGCTTGTGCTCTACAATTGCAGTATCAAACTCCGTCCAGAGTGCTTTGCTTATGACGTTTGCATTTGCTTTAGTACAGATTCCATCAAACGTAATAGTTTCTTCTATTAGGAAGATTACTCCAAACGAGATAAGAGTTCCAATTTTTGTTACAGTTATCGCTGCATTTACAACTATTGCTGCCTTGATTTCTGAAGCTTACTTTAATGCTATTTATCAGATAATTAAACTTTATATTCTCCTTGTTGTAGTTAACTGTATCATTATCGGACGAGCAGAAGCATATGCCTATCATAATGGAATTTTTGATTCTTTTTTGGATGGAGTTGGGAATACAATTGGTTATGGATTAGTGCTTTTAGCTATTGCAATTGTAAGAGAGTTTATAGGAAAAGGTTCCTTGGCAGGGATCCAATTAATGCCCGATAGTTATCAACCAATGTTATTGATGGTACTTCCACCTGCAGGTTTTATTATGATTGGCATACTTACTGGTGCCATAGAAACTTACCTGAGGAACAAGGAGGGGAAGAGATGAGTTATGTTGAAAATCTTCTTAAAATTTTTGTTTCGTCTACTATAATCAATAATATTATACTTATCCAGTTTCTTGGGCTTTGTTCTTATATAGGTCTTACAGACAACCTTACAAACTCAATAGGTATGAGTTTTGCTGTAATTTTTGTAACAGTTTCATCCTCAATTCTTGCTTGGATGATTGATAACTGGATTCTTATTCCAACAGGTTTACAGCCTGCACTTCAAATTACTGCTTTTATACTTGTAATTGGTTCATTTGTTGGTCTTGTTGAAATTTACATCAAAAAGGCATCACCAAATCTTTATAAAGCAATGGGAATTTACCTTCCTTTGATTGCAACTAACTGTCTTATTCTCGGAGCAACTTTTATAAATTCTATGAATAAATATGATTTTGTTGAATCAATTGTATCGGGATTTGGTATTGCATTTGGTTATGCTATTGCAATGCTTTTACTTGCAGGAATTAGAGAGAGGTTAAGAAATTCTGATGTACCTTCCTTTTTCAAAGGGAAGGCAATTGCTTTTATGATTTCTGGAATTCTCTCGTTGGCTTTTCTTGGATTTAGTGGAATGATTAAATAGGTAGAGGTGCGTAATGAAAGAAATACTTATTTCTGTTTTTACGCTTGGAATTTTAGGTACGCTTTTTGGTATTCTTCTCGGAGTTTTTAATGAGAAGTTTAAAGTAGAGGAAAACCCTTTAGTGCAGGCAATTTACGAGGTCCTTCCACATGGAGAATGTGGTGCTTGTGGTTTTCCTGGGTGTCATCCTTGTGCTGAAGCAATAGCTGAAGGACGTGCAGGTTATGATGCATGCGTTGTTGGTGGAAAGGAAGTCGAGCAAAAAATAAAAGATATTATGGAGAAAGCACAGAGCTCATAACTTGAAAAAAAATTAATAAGTATTATCATATAGGAAGGGGAAAAAGTGAAAAAGCTTTTGATTGTTTTGGTTGTTTTAATTTTGTTGTTTGCTTTTTCTTCTCCTGTAATAGGAGATGAAGGGATAAGCGTCTCTGTTGAAAATACATTGGATGTCCCTGTTTTTAAAGTATTTACGTTTAAAGTGCAAAAGGAAGTCTTGAGTAATGCACAGAACTTTTTACTTTTAGACAATGGCGTCCCCCTTCCTATTTATTTTAGTGAAGATAATGACAATTTTACATTTAAAGTTGCGCTTTCGATAGGAGCAAAAGAAAAAAAGATATTGAAGTTAATCCCACAAGATAGTAGTCCTCAAATTAAAAAAGATTTCTATATACCTAATTTTATTGGTACTCAATTTATTGTGCCAAGAAAAGGAAGAGTTTTTATAGTTTCGTATGGTGATTCTAACAAGGTATCAGTTTTAGATAAAAAGTCTAATAATGTTGTTTTTGAGAAGGAGCTCAAAAATTTAGATTCTGTTTTTGTGGACCTAAAAGATGATTCGGTTTTTAAAGTAAGTTCAACTAAACCTATTTTTGTTGAATTTTCTACACTTACTCCTCCTTTTGACAAAAACTCTTCCGATGACGTTAGTGCAGTTTTTGGAACATTCTTTAAATTGTATATTCCTAAAGTATTGTT
Source organism: Caldisericum sp. (assembly GCF_049967455.1). Lineage (NCBI taxonomy): Bacteria > Pseudomonadati > Caldisericota > Caldisericia > Caldisericales > Caldisericaceae > Caldisericum > Caldisericum sp. The sequence continues at coordinate 26,405 of NZ_JBMFSR010000004.1, forward strand.
TATAACAACTACAAAAGATACAAATCTTAAGATTACAGATACTAATGGAAATGTTTTAGTTAACACTCAGCTTAAGGCAAATTCATTTTATGCCAACACTAAATTAGCTCAGGGTATTTATACAATTTCTTCTGATAGCCCTGTTTTAATTGAATATGGATATGCAGATGATAATGTTTTCGCAACGCTTTATGGCATTGATTCTGCGAATGTTATATCATTTGGAAGACTTGGAATTTCATCTATTTTTGATAATACGACAGTTTCAGTTAAATTTGACGATAAAACTTCAGCCTTTACTCTTGATAAAGCAAACGATTTTAAATACTTAGATATTCTGAATCCTAACGATTATATGAAAAACAATACGGAATACAAGGAAGTTTTTATCAATTTTTCAAAACCCGTCCTTATTTATACCTATTCCCAATATGGAAATGTCGATGGAGAACAAATTCCGTCATTTAATAATGGAACTCTTTTTAGATTCCATACTGGTATTGTAACAAAAATTTTTGGAGAAAGGCAAAGAAGAGTTGTTGTTGTAGGCACAGAGGAAAATACAAACTTGAATTTCAACGGAAATAGTTTCACTTTAACTCCATATACTCCAAAAATATTTCTTTTTAATGATAGTTTTTCAAAAGTAGATATAACATCAAATAAACAAATTGCTGTTTTTGACCTTGGAATAGAGGGAAACGAAGAGATTTTTACGACGCTTTTACCTCTTGATCTATATAACCCAATAAATGTGGCTCTTTTAACTAATACTGGAAGTCAAAATAACGGAGTGGATAAAATGAATCCAAACAATACAAACTCAAATGCGGTGCAAATTTTTGAAAATATTAAGGTATATTTTTCTAAAATTTTGAAAGATGTTTCAACATTTTTTGCAGGAATTTTTACTCAGAGTAATGTTAGCACACTTCTTGATGTTATTAAAACTTTCTTTAAAGGGATCGCATCAAACATTTTGGGTTTTTTAAGACCTATTTCTGAACAAATTTACCCATACATTTCGAATTATTTTCCAGGTTTAACTGTTGATATAGTATCTTCCATTATTTTTGGATTATTTGTCTTCATAATCATAATCCTTATAATTCCTAAAGGAAAGAAAGAAAAAATCCCAGTTGTAAAAATTGAGGAAGTTAAAAAGAAGCCTATTGCATTTAATGTTAAAGATCTTGAAGTTAAGGAAAATGCACCAATTGAAGAGATACCCGTGAAACCTAAAGAGATTCAAGAGGAACTTCCAAAATTAAAGACAATACCGGTTAAACCACCAGAAGAAGTTGTAAAAGAAGTGCCTAAAGAAGAAATAGAGCCAACACGACGAATTTTCAGGCCTGCTCCTCCAAGGAGAGCTGATAGGTTGACAATTGAGAAAGAAAAAATAGGAAAGCCAAAAGAAGAGGCTTTTAAGGAGCAAAAAGAAGAAGTTCCTACAAAAGAGGAATTCAGAAAAGAAGAGGAGAAAAAGTTTGAGGAAAAAGAAAAAGTTGAGCTCGAAAGCAAGGCTAAAACTGGTGAAGTTTCAGGGGAAGTAATTAAACCAAAACCTGAGGAAAAATCAGCTTCTCGACATGAAGAAGTTTTACCTATGGAAACAGTTTCTGAAACAGGAAAGGCTGAAAAGGTAGAAAAAGTGCCAACCGAAGAAATTGTTGAGAAGCCCTCTGTTGTTGAAGAGCCATCCGTTGAATTCGAAAAAGAAGTTAAAGAAGAAATTAAAGAAGAGCATGAAGTTTCCTTTGCAGATTTTGCACAGCCCAATCTTGAAGAAATTGAGAAGGTTGAGGAAAGTGTTCAAGAGGAAAGGGCAACCAAGCAAGAAGAAACAGTTAGCAAAGAAAAGATTGAGGAAAAAACCAAAAAAGATGAGTTTAAATCAACATTTGAAGAGCTTTTAAAGAAACTTGAGGAAGAAAATCGTAAGAAGCGCGAAGAAAAGATTGAAAAGAGTCTCACAAAAGAAGAAAAAAGTGAAATTGAGCAAAAGCCATCGCTTGATGAGACTAAACGATTTACCAAAATTGAGCTTAAATCAAAATATGTAGCAGATGCTTCTGTTTTAAGAAAAATCTATGAAAATGATAAACTCCCACAAGAAGTTAGAAACGATCTTCTTTCTAAAGCATGCATTTCTGCTTCTCAGAAAAGTGAAGTAGCTCATATTGTGGAAGGAAGATTCCGAATTACCGTAATTGGGCTTACTACCATTGAAGAGAGACTTGCAGAAGATATAGCTAAAAGGGTTTCTGGAAAATATACAACAGGTGAAGCAATTCTTATTGCAAAGAAATTAAGACTTACAGATGTTGTTGTTGACGATAAGCCCAAACTTAAAAACTATCAGGGGATTAACATTTATTCCTTAGAAGAGGTTATTTAGTTTCTTTTTCAAGAAGTGTATATAACTTACCTGATAATTCAAATGTCGTGTTTAAAGTTCTTGCAATTATTATGGAGTTTTCTTCAGCCTTCTTTATAGTTTCTTCTGGTACAGGTTCTCCCTCTGTTATGATTATTATAGGCACTCTTTTTATTACTGCAACACCTACAACATTTACATTTGTTTGAATTGTAATCCAGGTGCTTTCTTCATTAGCCTTAGCAAGAACTCTACTTAAAAGATCACATGCATAGGCTTCTTCAATGTTTTTTTCGAGAATTTCTTCATTATATTTTGTAAGGATCTCCAATTGCAATTCTTTAATTAGGTCTTTTATCTTCATTTTGATTCCCTCCCTGTTGATTTCTTCGTTCCAAATTTCAAAAGTTAAGTATGTTCCTTTTCCATACTTTGAAGTTATGATAAAAAAGTCTGAAATCTTTTGAATGTTTTTGAGGCCCATTCCAGCACCAAATCCTAACTTTCTTGCCTTTTCAGATGCAGTAGAGAATCCAGGAGTAAGTGCAAGCAGTAATTTTGGAATTCCAGGACCTATATCTTTTGCAATAGTTTTTATTTTATTCTCATTAGCGTAAGTTTTTATTATGCCAAATTTTGCATGTATTACAATATTTGATTCTGCTTCATAAGAGCAAACGCCAAGTTTTCTCAGATTTTCTTTCTTAAGAGCTGGATATTTTTTATAGAATTCAAATTCATTGAGCGCTTTATCGAGTGTTTCTCTTGTTTTTAAAGTCCCGTCCCCTAAATGTTCAAAATCATCACCAAAAACAAAAAATTCAGAAATTAATATTGTAGTTTCCAAGGCGCACCTTGAAGACCTTCCTTATAGAGAAGTCCGCATGTCACAAACATTATATTCTTTGTCCTTAAAAGTATGATTTGTTCTTTTTTTGCAAGGTCTATTGTTGCCTGCTCTACTGGTTTTCCTCTTACTATTAGAACAACTGGAATATCCAGTATCTTTGCAGTTTTTACAACAGATGGATTCGTGACGCCAGTAATCAATAGTATTGCTTCCTCTTCTCTGCTTATAACAAATAGTGTGTCCGATAAGAGATCGGCAGCGAAACCATATTTAATGTTTGCTTCCCAATTTCCCACACTCTGCAAGATTTCTGCGTCAACAATTTTAATAATATCTTCAACCCTCACATTTATATTTTAACAGATTTTACAAAAATGTGAAATTATTTGTGTAAAATATCACTCTTATATTTTTACGACATAATTTAATTGTTTCTTTTTTATAATGATTTTATTCAAAAATTTTATAGTGAAATAATAAACAAATATATTGCAAAATTTTCATTTTTGAATAAAATAATAAGTGATGGCAGAAAAAAAGAAATTACTTTGTGATAGTTATAGCAAATGTGTAAGAGCATCTGAGTTCCTATCTGCGATTGGAAATCCCATAAGAGTTGCAATTGTATGCTATTTAACAACTGGTGAAAAAACCGTTAAGGAGATTGTAGAAAAACTTAAGATGAAAGAACCAACCGTGTCTCTTAATCTTTACAGACTTTATAGGGCAGGCTGGGTGACACGAAGAAAAGTCGGAAGAAGTGTTTATTACAAGCTCAAGAGTGAAAAGTATAAAAAAATATTAGAGGAAGTAAGTGAACTCTATGTTTCACAAGATCACAAGATAAGCGTATAATTTTCGAAAGGAGGAAAAATGGAAGCAAAAAATTTTCCCGCAGTAGACATGGAGATTAGAAAATGGGGAGCTAAACCAGAATCTCTTATCCAAGTTTTACATGGCACGCAGGAGGCACTTGGGTATTTACCAAAAGAAGTTCTTGTTTACATTTCGGAAAAACTTAATATTCCTCTTTCAAAGGTTTATGGTGTTGTAACTTTTTACAACTTCTTTAAACTGACAAAAGATGCCGATCACGTTATTATGACCTGCATGGGTACTGCCTGTTATGTAAAAGGAGGTGAAGCGGTATTAAATGCACTTTGTGAAAAGCTGGGTATAAAACCAAATGAAATAACAAAAGATGGCAAATTTGCAGTTAGGATTGTCCGTTGTCTTGGTTGCTGTGGTCTTGCGCCTGCAATAGCAGTTGATGGAAAAGATATATACGGGAAGTTAACTCCTGAAAAGGCAATTGAGATACTTGAGAGGTACATGTAGTGAAAGAGCTTTCCTTAAATATTCTCGATATAATTGAGAATTCTTTGAAAGCCAATGCCAAAAATATAGAACTTAATATTCTTGAGGATGATAATAAGGACTTACTATTAATTGAAGTGAGAGACGATGGTGTGGGTATGGATGAGACCTTATTAAAAGAGGTATTTGATCCTTTTACAACGACTTCCAAAAATAAGAAAGTTGGCTTGGGTCTTCCTCTTCTAAAACTTGAAGCAGAATCATGTGATGGAGGAATTTCAATTGAAAGTGAAAAAGGGAAAGGAACAACCGTCAAGATATGCTTTAGAAAATCTCATATAGATACTCCTCCCTTGGGTGATATTGCAAGTACAATAGTTTCAGTTGTTGCCACTCATCCAGAAATCAATTTCAGATATAGGCATGAAGTAAACGGAAAAGTCTTTGAAATTTCAATTGAAGATTTGAAAAAAATTTGCAACGAAACAATTTGTACTCCTTTGGTATTAAATGGAATTAGAGATTTCTTAAATGAACAAATAAAGAGCTTGCATGGAGGTGCATAGATGGACAAGATTAAGTCAATCGAGGAGTTAAGGAAGTTAAGGGAACAAGCGCAGGCGTTTCTTAAGACAAGACAAGGAGAGGCAAAAGTAAAAGTCTACATCAGTATGGGCACAGTTGGGATTGCTGCAGGTGCAAGAGACGTCCTTCTTGCGATACTTGATGAACTTCAGAAAAGAAATTTTACAGATGTTCAAATCATCGAAAGAGGCTCAATGGGTCTTGATGTTGAGGAACCAGTTGTTGCCGTCGAAAGAGATGGTATACGTGTTTATTATGGACACGTTACCCCCGAAATGGCAAGAGAAATAGTTGCTTCTCATGTAATTAATGGTCAAATTGTAAGCGACTGGGTAATTGCAAAGGAGTAGTTTATGAAAATTTATAGAATTCATGCACTTATATGTGCTGGAGCGCAATGCCTTGCTGCGGGTGGTAACGGTTTTGAAGATGCGCTTAAGGAAGAACTTAAAAAGCACGATCTAACTGAAGAAGTAAATATCGTTGAAACAGGTTGTATGGGTTCTTGTCAATTAGGACCCTTGATGGTTGTCTATCCAGAAGGTGTTATTTACACGAAGGTTAAGCCAGATGATGCAAAAGAGATTGTTGAAGAGCACTTCCTCAAAGGGCGCCCTGTAAAAAGGCTCCTTTGGAAGCAAGAAGAAAAGCAATTTCCGACACTAAACGATGTTCCGTTTTTTGCAAAACAAACAAAAATTGTCTTAAGAAACTGCGGTATTATTAATCCAGAAGATATAACTGAATATATTGCTCAAGGTGGTTACGAAGCACTTGCCAAGGCAATTACCGAGATGACAAGGGAAGATGTTATTAAGGTTGTCAAAGATTCAGGACTTCGTGGTCGTGGAGGCGCAGGATTTCCTACGGGACTCAAATGGGAACTTGCTTATAAGCAAAACTCCGACACTAAATACATAATATGTAATGCAGATGAAGGTGACCCAGGTGCCTATATGGATAGGTCCGTTTTGGAGGGAGACCCACATTCTGTGCTTGAAGGAATGGCTATTGCAGGATATGCAGTTGGTGCACAGAAAGGTTATATTTACATAAGAGCAGAATATCCTCTTGCAATAAAGAGGCTTGAAATAGCAATTAAGCAAGCAAGAGCCTCAGGTTTGCTTGGCAAAAATATTTTAGGTACCAACTTTTCATTTGATATTGAATTGAGGATGGGTGCAGGTGCATTTGTTTGCGGAGAGGAGACTGCACTTATTAACTCCATTGAAGGAAAACGTGGTGAGCCAAGGAAGAAACCTCCATTTCCTGTGGAAAAAGGTGTTTTTGGGAAGCCAACTGTTATTAACAACGTAGAGACACTTGCAAATATTCCAGTTATTATTGAAAAAGGGGCATCTTTCTTTAGAAAGTTTGGCACTGAGAAGAGTCCTGGCACAAAGGTATTTGCACTTGCTGGAAAGGTTAATATTACAGGTCTTGTGGAAGTACCACTTGGTACTTCTCTTAGAACAATAGTCTTTGACATTGGTGGCGGAATTCCTGAGGGGCACACCTTTAAGGCAGCGCAAACAGGAGGTCCTTCTGGAGGTGTTATTCCTGCAGAGCATCTTGATGTGCCAATGGATTATGAAAATCTCCCACAACTTGGGACAATAATGGGTTCTGGCGGTCTTATCATAATGGATGAAACGAGCTGCATGGTGGATGTTGCAAAATTCTTCTTAAAATTTACTGTAGATGAGTCCTGCGGTAAATGTACCCCTTGTAGAGAAGGAACTCGCCAAATGCTAAATATTTTAGAAAAAATTACTACAGGTAATGGCACAATGGAGGATCTTGATCGGCTTGAAAGGCTTGGAAATATAATTAAACTAACTTCGCTTTGTGGTTTAGGGCAAACGGCTCCCAATCCTGTATTGTCAACTCTTAGATATTTTAGGGATGAGTATATTGCACATATAAAGGACAAGAGATGTCCATCTAATGTTTGTTCAATGAAGGGGGAGAAAAATGAAAGGAAAGTCCTTAATAGACGTCTTACATGAAATTCAGGAAGCAAATCCTGAAAATTACGTCCCTGAAGATTTGGCTTTGCGTGTTTCTGAGACTTTTAAAACATCACCTTCAAAAGTCTATGGGGTGCTCACTTTTTACACAATGTTCTCTGCAAAACCAAGAGGAAAACACATTGTTCGAGTTTGCAGGAGTTTATCGTGTCATCTTGCAGAGGGAGAAAAAATTGTAAGGAAATTGAAGGAAGAGTTAGGGATAGATTTTGGAGAGACAACCGAAGATAAGGAGTTTACGCTTGAAGAATCAAGTTGCCTTGGAATGTGTTCAGTTGCGCCTTCAATGATGATCGATGATGTTCCTTTTGGAAATCTAAAGGAAGAAGACATACCTCTTATTATTAAAAAAGTTCGGGAAGGTGCATTATGAAACTCTATAGAAGCCACATATTAGTCGCTGAAGATTCTAAGAGTCTTGCAAAAGGTGCAAAAGAAATAGAGGAATTATTAACAAAAGAGATAAGAAACATAGGATTGGAAAATGAAATTCTTGTTGCTCCAACTGGAAGTCTTGGATATGAGGATTTGGGTGTAGCAATTGCTGTTTATCCAGATGGCGTGATATATGCACCCGTTAAACCAAGCGATGTACCTCTTATTGTCAAAGAACACCTTTTAAAAGGACGGATTGTTAAAGAGATTGCACATGAAATCGGAAAGAAAGATGTAATTCTTAAAGAAACTCGTGCGGAGCGAGTGCTTTCAATACAAGAAAGAGTATTGCTAAAAAGAGTGGGCATGATAAACCCGGAGTCTATTGAAGAATATATTGCTGAAGATGGTTATTTAGCTTTAGAAAAGGCTCTTGAAAATGGGCCTGAGTGGGTATTAGAAGAAGTCAAGGCATCTGAGTTAAGAGGTAGGGGTGGTGCAGGATTCCCAACAGGAAAAAAGTGGGAATTTACTGCAAAAGCAAAAAGTGATGTTAAGTATGTAATTTGTAATGCAGATGAAGGAGAACCTGGTACATTTAAAGATAGAGTAATAATGGAAGGAGACCCACACCTCCTTATTGAGGGCATGATACTTGCAGGATATGCGACAGGTGCAAATTATGGATACATTTACATTAGAGGTGAATATGACCTTTCAATTAAGAGACTTCAAAAGGCCATAGATCAGGCAAGATCGTATGGATTCCTTGGAGAAAATATACTGGGCTCTGGTTTTAACTTTGATATAGAAATAAAGAAAGGTGCAGGTGCTTATATCTGTGGCGAAGAAACTGCCCTTATAGAATCAATTGAAGGAAAACGTGGCGAGCCAAGGAAGAAACCTCCATATCCACCAACTTATGGCCTTTGGGGAAAACCTACTGTAATTAACAATGTTGAAACATTAGCAAATATTCCACCAATCGTAGTAAATGGTGCCGAATGGTTTAAAAAATTTGGAGTTCCAGGATCATACGGTACTAAACTTTTCAGTTTAATGGGGGATATAAATTACAAAGGTGTAATCGAGATCCCATTTGGGGTTAAGCTTTCATCAATAATAAACGATGTCGGTTTCGGTGTAAAAGGTGGCAAATCTCTTAAGGGGGTAATTTTGGGTGGAGTTTCTGGAAGCCTTATAACTCCCGGAGAGTTAGATACACCTGTTGATTTTAATTCACTTGCTAAAATTGAAGCAGGGCCCGGATCTGGTTCTATTGTGGTTTTAAGCGAGGATAGATGTATTGTTGATATTGCAAAAAATATTGCATATTTTTTTAGACATGAATCCTGTGGAAAGTGTACGCCATGTAGGGTTGGCACAGAGGAAATGTACAAAATAATTGATTATATTTCAAGAGGTCTTGGTGAAGAAAGTGATCTTACAAGACTTGAAAAACTATCTACAACAATGAAATTAACTTCTTTTTGCGGGTTAGGACAAACTGCTCCCAATATAATTTCTCAATCACTTGTTAAATATAGAACTGAATGGCTTGAGCATATAAAACAGAGAAAATGTAATGCAAATGTTTGTGAATTTGAAGAAATAACCGAGGAGGTATCAAATGAGTGAATTAGTGAATGTTAAAATCGATGGTAAGCCCTATCAGTTTGAAAAAGGCACTACAATTTTAAAGGCCTGTAAATCCATTGGCATAGAAATTCCAACTCTTTGCTATCTTGAAGGTATTGCAGAAGAGGGTTCCTGTGGAATGTGCGTTGTGGAGGTAAAGGGTTCAAGAACGCTTCAAAGAGCATGCATTACTGAAGTTACAGAGGGTATGGAAATTACTACTAATTCGGACTTAATTTATGAAGCTAGAAAAATGAATCTTGAACTTGCGCTTGCCCATCACCCTTTGGACTGTATGACTTGTGATAAAGATGGGGATTGTGTCCTTCAGGATCTTGCGTATCAATTTGGAATAAAGAAGAGCCAATTTCTTGATGAAAAAGATGCTTTCGTATATGAGAAAGAAACACCCTGGGATAAAAACCCATTTATTCAGTTTGATCCACAGAAATGTATTCTCTGTAGACGTTGTGTTGATGCTTGTGAAAACCAAGCAATCGTTGAGGCAATTGCTATTGCAATGAGAGGTTACAAGTCAATTGTATCAACTCCTTTTAATCTTCCTTTAGAAGAAACTAATTGTCAATTCTGTGCTGAGTGCGTTCAGGCTTGTCCAACAGCAGCATTAATTGAAAAACCACGAATAGGCAAAGGAAAAATCTTCAATTTTGAAAAAACGGATACTATTTGTGCTTATTGCGGTGTTGGCTGTAATTTAACAATTTTTAAAGATAAGAATAATAATCTTGTAATGGCAAGGGGAGTAGACAGGGAACCAAATAAAGGTAGATTATGTGTGAAAGGAAGATATGGTTATGAATATGTGAATTCATCCGAAAGACTTACAACTCCCCTTATAAAAGAAAATGGAGTTTTCAGGGCTGCAACCTGGGAAGAAGCCCTTGACTACACCGCAAAAAGATTACTTGAGATAAAGGATAAATATGGACCTGATGCAATAGGCGTGCTTGGATCTGCTCGTTGCACAAACGAAGACAACTATGTAGTGCAAAAATTTGCAAGAGCAGTTATAGGAACAAACAACATCGACCATTGTGCAAGATTGTGTCATGCCTCAACAGTTTCAGGTTTAGGTAAAGCTCTTGGAGCAGGTGCCGCAACAAACCCTATAGATGATATTAAGAATGCAGATGTTATGTTTGTAATTGGTTCAAATACAACTGAAACTCACCCTGTTATTGCTCAATTTATAAAGGAGAACAAAAAGAAAAAGGGAGCAAAACTTATAGTTTGTGATCCAAGAAATATTGATCTTGCAAAATATGCAGATATCTTTATCCAACACTATCCGGGAACTGATGTTGCTCTTTTAAACGGAATGATGAAGGTAATAGTTGATAAAGGACTTATTGATAAGGAATTTATTGAAAATCATACTGAAGGTTTTGAAAACCTCTTAAAGGTCCTTGATAAATATGATCTTGACAAAGTTTCTGAAATTACAGGAGTTGATAAAAAGCTTATAGAAACTGCCGCAATAACCTATGCAAAAGGTCCAAATTCGATGATTTTCTATACGATGGGAATTACGCAACACCATGTTGGAGTTGATAATGTCTTAAGTATCGCAAATCTTGCCTTGATTACAGGGCATATCGGAAAAGAGGGAAATGGCATTGATCCTTTAAGAGGGCAGGCTAATGTGCAAGGTGCATGTGATGTTGGAGCATTACCTGATGTCTATACTGGTTATCAAAAGGTAACTGAAGAAAATGTAAGAAAAAAATTCGAAGAATTTTGGAAGGTTAAACTTCCAGAAAATATTGGCTATGCTGTTTCTCAATTTGGAGATCTGGCACTTGAAGGCAAATTAAAAGCAGTTTATGCAATGGGCGAAAACCCTCTTGTAACGGAAGCTGATGTTCGTCATGTAAAGGAAGGTTTTGAGAAACTTGAATTCCTTGCGGTTCAGGATATTTTCCTTTCGGAAACAGCTCAAATTGCAGATGTTGTCTTTCCTGCGAAGGCTTCTTATGAAAAGTTTGGTACTTTTACAAACACTGAAAGAAGAGTACAACTTTTGAATCCAGGAAGAACACCGCATCCAAATGTAAAAGATGATTGGCAAATTGTTTGTGAAGTCGCAACCCGTATGGGTTATCCAATGCACTATAGGGATGCAGAAGAAATTTGGGAAGAAATTCGTGAATTAACACCATCTTTAAAAGGCATTACATATAAGAGGCTTAAGGAAAATTCTCTTTTGTGGCCATGCCCAGATGAAAATCATCCAGGAACAAGAATTTTGCACTATGGAGGTAATTTCAAACGGCCCAACGGAAAAGCACTTATATCAGCTGTTGAATTTGAACCACCTGTTGAAGTTCCTGATAGCGAATATCCTTTTATCCTTACAACCGGAAGAATTTTGTTCCACTATCATTCAAGGAATGAAACTCGAAGAGTTAAGGTACTTGAAAGTTTTGTACCTGAGAATTTTGTTGAAATAAATCCAGAAGATGCAGAGAAACTCAATATAAAAGATGGAGATAAGGTAAAAGTTAAAACAAGAAGGGGAGAAATTGTTGTAAAAGCAAAGGTATCTACAAAACCGAAGAAAGGTGTTGTATTTGTAAGTTTCCACTTTTCGGAAGCAAATGCAAATATTCTTACAATTAATGCAATTGATCCTATTGCAAGAATTCCCGAATTTAAGGCGTGTGGGTGTGCAATAGAAAAAATTTAAATAAAGGAGGTAAGTATGAACGATGTAAATTTCTTTCCACCAAAAGATGTTGCAGCTAAAATGTGTGAAACTGGGGTTGGAAAATGCAGACTTCCGCTTTTAAAGATGTTTCTTCTTGCAATCCTTGCAGGTGTTTACATTGCATTTGGGGCTCAACTGTTTTTACTTGTAGGGTCTGACTCAACTCTTGGCTTTGGTTTTACAAGGTTTCTTTCAGCGTCTGTCTTTACCGTAGGCCTTATGATGGTAGTTATAGGTGGAGCAGAACTTTTTACTGGTAATAACCTTGTCCTTATTGCAGCTCTTGATAAAAAAGTTAGTTGGGTAGAACTTCTTAAAAACTGGGTTGTTGTCTACATTGGAAATTTTGTTGGATCAATTCTTATTGCTGCATTTCTTTTGTGGGGTGGGACTTGGTCTTTAAATAACACGCTTGTAGGTTCGAATGCCTTAAAGGTTGCCTTGTCCAAAACTTCGCTTACTTTTGCACAAGCATTCTTTAGGGGTATTCTCTGTAATTGGCTTGTATGTATGGCAGTTTGGATGGCAATGGCTTCTAAAGATGTAATTGGAAAACTCTTTGCAATCTATTTCCCAATTATGGCTTTTGTTGCCTCTGGTTTTGAGCACTCAGTTGCAAATATGTTCTTCATACCTTACGGAATCTTCTTGAAAGGAAACCCAAAAGTACTTGAAGCAGCAGGGAAAACAATTGCTGATGTTGCTAATCTTAATTGGGGAACACTTTTTACTGTAAACCTCATTCCTGTTACCCTCGGGAACCTTGTCGGTGGTGCATTCTTTGTTGGATTTATCTATTGGGTTGTGTATTTAATGAATACGAAAAAATAATGAAAATAAAACCTGTTATCCTTGTTGGTGGTAAAAGTAGACGATTTGGAAGCGATAAATTCTTCCTTACTATTAATGGTAAATTAATTTTTGAAAGAACTTATAGAATACTCAAGGATGTTTTTCAGGAGGAGCCTGTCTTCATTGGGAGGCAGGCTCCTATTGGAAATTATGAATTTTTAGAAGATTTAATACCTAATTTGGGTCCCTTGGGTGGGCTATATACTGCTTTGAAAGTATTTGATGTGGATTTTGTTTTTCTTACCGCATGTGATATGCCATTTATAAATAAAGAGGTTTTAAAATATATGAGGGAAAGTTTAGATTATGAAGCAAAGGTTTGCGTTCCGAAACTCGAAAATGGCTACATTGAACCGCTTTTTGCTTTTTATAGTAAGAAACTACTTCCAAAAATAGAAAAAAACATTGATGTTTGCGATTTGAAGTTGAGGAGCCTTTTGGATTTTGATGTTCAATTTTTTGATCCAAATAAAATAAGAAATATTGATCCAGAACTATTGACCTTCCTCAATATTAATACCAAAAATGACTTTGATAAAATCTGCAAAATATTAGAAGATGAAAAAGTTCAAGATTTTGCGGTTTGAAAATGGAAACATTTTTAATTTAGATGATTTTGTTGTTGAGGAGAAAATCCTCAATGTCTTTGCAAATGGAGAACTTGTTCAGTCTGTCTTTTACTCTAATAAAAATGAATTTTATCTTGCCCTGGGTGTGCTTTTTTATAATAACATCATTGTTTCGAAAAACGAAATTTTAAATTATTCATCAAAAGAAAATGATTTTTCAGTAAATTTGTATTTTGAAATTGTCTCGAAAAGATCCAAAAGTATCGATTTTAATGAAATCAATAAAATTGATGTTATTAAAGCCAGTTCACTTTTTACATTAATGAAACAAACTTTGACACACTCAAATACCTTTGCTATAACTGGCGGCACTCATATTGTTTCTGTGGCAACTAAAGATAATCTTCTTGCATATTTTGAGGATATCTCGAGGTTGTCCGCAGTTTTAAAAGTGGTAGGTTTTTTAGTTGATAATGAAATGAGAGACGAGACGCTTCTTTTTACTTCAGGAAGAATTAATTATAACATTGTTCAAATTGCTTCTAAAATAAATTCAAAAATAATTGTTTCTCAATCAGCGGTTTCAACTCTTGCAATTAAAAGTGGAGACTCCCTCAATATCACTCTCGTAGGGTTTTTGCGGGGCAATCGCTTTAATATCTATTCGCATCCCGAAAGAATCTCGCAATAATCAAAAAAACTAAAATTCGCATATAATATCAATTGATGGAAATACATCATATACCTGTATTGTTAAATGAGACAATTGATTTGTTGAATTTAAAGGAAGATTCTATTGTTATTGACGCAACATTAGGAGAAGGTGGACATTCTGTTGAAATTCTTAAAAGAATCCCCAAGGGTTTTCTTATTGGTATCGATATGGATTATGAAACAATTGAAAGGGCAAAGCAAAGGCTTCTTCAAGTTTCTGATAATTTTGTTATAGTTCCTGGTAACTTTAAGGAAATTAAGTCTCTTATTCTTCCTTTTGCAAAAAATGTTACACACATACTTGCAGATTTGGGTGTCTCATCTTTGCAACTTGAAGACGAGTCTCGAGGGTTTTCTTTTATGAAAGAAGGGCCTCTTGATATGAGAATGTGTAGACCATGCACAAGGTATACTGCTTATGACATTGTTAATAATTTTGAGGAAAGTGAGATAAGAGATATTATCCTTTATTATGGTGAAGATCCGCTTGCCTCTAAAATTGCAAGGCGCATTATTGAAGAAAGGAAAAAACATCCAATTGAAACTACAACACAGCTTGCAGAGATTATAAAAGGTGTTTATCCTAAAGGTTATTACAGAATTCATCCAGCAACAAGAACATTTCAAGCACTCCGGATTTTTATAAATCGAGAGCTTGATAATCTAAAGGAATTTTTGGAAAGCGCTCCAACTCTATTGCTTCCAAAAGGTCGCATTGCGATCATTACGTATCATTCTCTTGAAGACAGGCTTGTAAAACAATCGTTTAGAAATAACCCAACATTAAAGTTAGTTAATAAACATGTAATAAAACCAAAAGAGGAGGAGATTGAAAATAATAGGCGTGCAAGAAGTGCAAAATTAAGAGTGGCGGAGAAGGTTGTATGAGACTTAGGACGACAATTCTTCTTGCAGTTTTGTTTGTTCTTATTCTCATTTATGGGGGGCTGTTTTTTGCTACAGTAAAAATTAAAATACAAATTTCAAGTCTTGATGCTGAGATTGAAGCATTGAAAACAAGAAATCAATTACTCACTTACGAGTACCTCAAATTACAAGACCCTACTTATGTCGAAACAATTGCAAAAGAAAAACTTCATATGATTGAGGTTAAGAATTTCTATGTCGTGGAAATTAACCCAAAGTAGCGAAGACATTTTTAAAAGAAGGTTATTGATTTCCTTCTTGTTATTCGTTTTTGTCTTTGTTTTATTTATGGGAAGAGTGGTTGATTTGGCTATTATCAATAGAGGTAGGCTTCTTGCAGAATTTGCTCCTCAGGTAGTTCCAAGTTATGATATTTTAAGAGCAGAACGTGGGGATATACTTGATAGATCTGGTGTGAAGCTTGCAACAGATGAGCTTACCTTTGAACTTGATATAAACCCCAGTATCATTGATAGTGTGAATCTTAATAAAATAAAGAGTATCTTAAAAAGTGATCTTAAGTTTTCCAATGAAGAGTTAAATAAACTTTTTAGTGAAAAATCATATGTACTTGTTTCAACTTCTGTTTCAGAGAATACGAAGCAAAAGATTGACGCCCTAAATTTAAGAGATGGAGTTGTCTTTACTAAGACTTACAAAAGAGTTTATCCCTTTGGTGAAATTGTTTCGCCTTTAATTGGAATTGTCGGTGCAGATGGTAGTGGTCTTACTGGACTTGAGTTATCTTTGGATGACTACCTTAAAGGTAGAAACGGACGCTCTTTTAGAACATTTAATTTTGCCGAGCCTGATGTATTGGGTGCACCAACATATGTTCTTGAACCCGTTAAAGGAAATGATGTAACTCTAACAATTGATATAAATATTCAAGCGAAGGTTTATGAACTTGTTAAAAAATATGTCGAAGAATTCAATGCAAAAAGTGGCTTTGCCATAGTTACAGATCCTGAAACTAATGAAATTCTTGCTATGGTCTCGTATCCTTCTTTTGATCCTACAAATTTTGACAAGATCATGCCTAATCTTCCAACTACCTTTAATTATGAGCCAGGGTCAGTAATGAAGCCAATTGTTGCTCTTGCGGCTCTTGAAGAAGGAAAGCTAAAGCCAGACGATAACTTTTATTGCAGTGGTTCAATTAAAGTCAAGGATAGAATTATATCATGTTGGAAAAAGCACGGAGAAGAACACGGACTTACCGATATCCTTGTTAATTCTTGCGATGTTGCATTTGCTCAAATTGCGCTAAAACTTCAAAAGGAAACTCTTCTAAAATATTTTAACCTTTTCGGTTTTGGTGAAAAGACTCAAATCGAACTTTTGGGGGAAGAGAAAGGAATTGTACCATCCCCAAGAAGCATAGGAGATGTTGAAGTTGCGAATATGGGCTTCGGACAGGGCATTGCTGTAACACAGATTCAGATGTTATCAGCATTAAATGCGATTGTAAATGGTGGAAAACTATATGTACCACACCTAATTAAAGAAATTAAAAACCCCAAAGGAAATGTTATTTATTCTTCTCTTCCGATTCTTCGAAGAACAATTGGAAGTGAAACAAATCTTAATCTTATCAAAAGTGCAATGGTAAAGGTCGTTGAAATTGGTGCACCTAAGGCTAAGATAGCAGGCTATAAGGTGATGGGTAAAACTGGTACTGCTCAAAAGCCGAGTGAAAACGGTGGCTACTCTCATACGAAACTCATATACAGTTTCTTTGGTGCTGTTCCCTATCCAGACCCGAAAGTTTCAGTAATTGTTTCTATAAATGAAACTAGAATTCCTCAATACTCAACAACTGTATCTGCACCCTTATTTTCAGAAATAGGGACATTTCTTGTAAAATATCTGAGGATTGAAAAATGAATGGGCGAACTTTAAAAGAAAAATTTAAAGAATTTGAAGTTTTTGGAAATCTTGACAGAGATTTTTTTGGAATAAAGACAGATTCAAGACTAATACAAAATGGCGATTTATTTGTTGCGTTAAGAGGTGAAAATTTTGACGGACATGAATTTATTGCTGATGCTGTAAAAAGAGGTGCGGTTGGGGTAATAGTTGAGAATGATTTAGAATTTGACAAAGATATCCTCGTTATTAAAGCATCTGATTCAAGAGAGGCGTTTGCAAAAATTTCTTCATTTTTTTATGGTGACCCTTCAAAACGGTTAAACATAATAGGCATAACAGGGACAATGGGAAAGACTACAATAGCATATCTCCTCTATAGACTTTTTAATTTCTTAGGAGTGCCTTCCGGATTTATCGGAACAATTGGCATTGGTATAAAGGACAAATTCTCATTAACAGACTTAGATCCACCAACAACACCGTTTCCTTTTGACTTACACCGATATCTTAAAACAATGTCAGATGATGGAGTAAAATATGTCTTTATGGAAGTTTCCTCACATGGGATTAAGGATAAGCGAATATACGGAATAAATTTTAAAAGGAAAATCCTTGGAACAATGGGAGTTGATCACATAGACTATCACAAATCTATTGAGGATTATTTGAATACAAAAGTTTCTTTTTTTGAGGGTTTTGAATCTCCAATACTAAATGGGAACTCGCTTTTTATCGATAGATTTATTGAGGTTTCAAAAGATCCAATCTTTTATGGTGATGATGTAAAATTTGATTATTCTTTTCAAAACCTTAAAAATCATGGGTTATCAATTTCTTTTGAAGTATATGAGAGTGGGACCCTTCTTGGCACGATAGATTTACCTATTCTGGGTAGATACAATGCCTACAATTTTTTGGCGGTTATATCATACGCAATGTTAGAAGGGGCAAGTTTTTCAAAAATAAAAGAATTTGCAAAGACTGCTTCAGTTCCAGGAAGAATGGAAATTTATACCTTTAAAGGAATTAAAGTTATTATCGATTATGCCCATAATGCTGAAGAAATTGAAAATGTTCTTGAGAGTATCAAGGGAAATGGTAATCATTTAATTGTTGTATTTGGAGCTGTAGGAACCTCTGAAAAAGAAAAACGAATTGCGATGGGAAGAGCTGTAAGTAAATTTGCCGATTTTTGTGTGATAACTTCTGATGATCCTCGTGGTCGCAACGTAGATGAAATAATTAAGGATCTCAAATCTTCTGTTTCAATTGAGCATGAGGTTATACCTGATAGGATTAAAGCAATAAAGTATGCTTTAGAAAATGCAAAAGAAAACGATATAGTTGCAATTCTTGGAAGAGGAGTTGAATCCAAGATGAGATTATCTAACGGAAGCATAATTCATTTTAGAGATATTGATATTGTAAAAGAGGTGTTCCATGAAGATTGACCTTCATGAACTGTTTAAAGATATTTATCATGAAGAGGATTTTCCACTACCGAATGATTACAATAGATTTGTAATTGATTCTAGAAATGTTTCAAAAGGAGATATTTTTATTGCTTTGAAAGGGAATACAACTGATGGTCATAATTTTGTATCCGATGCACTTCAAAAAGGTTCTATTTTTGCAATTGTTGAGAATGATGTAGGAGAAAGCAAACCTGTTATTAAGGTTAAATCAACTGCTGAATTTTTAAAACATCTTGGTAATTTTGCACGAAATAAAATTAATGGCGCAATTTTTGGAATAACAGGAAGCGCAGGTAAGACTACAACAAAAGAAGGTTTATTTCTTGCTTTATCAAAACGTTTTAATGTTGTAAAAACTGAAGGTAACATCAATACCGATATTTCCCTTCCGTTATTTTTTGCAAATGAAGTTTCAAATCTGGAAGATTTTATTGTGGTAGAGATGGGCGTTCAAAAACCAAACGATATGGATGTCTTACTTGATGTAGTAAAACCACATTATGGCATTATTACCAATGTAGGAGATTCTCACCTTGAATATTTGGGTGATAGATATGGCGTTTTAAAAGAGAAATTTAAATTAGCAAAGTTTGTTTTAGATAGAGGCAGTGTTTGTTTTGTAAACGGTGATGACGAACTTCTTCGCCTCGCTTCTAACGGGTTAAAGGGCGTATTTAAAGTTGGATTTAGGGAGGAAAATGATTTTAGGTTAAAAATTCTTCAAGAAAATCTTGATTTTTTGAGATTAAAAATCAATATTCAGGATAGAGCTTTTGAGTTTACGCTTCCATATAATGGATTTGTATATAATGTTGGACTAATTTTTGCTGCTTCAGTTTATGTTGGTGTTGATCCTGATTATGTAGTTTCTGCACTAAAGGAATTCAAACCATATAAAGGAAGAGGCGAAAAGATAAAACTCAGCGGCATGACAATAATTGATGATACTTATAATTCTAATCCTCTGTCAATGAACTTTGCCCTTGAAAGGTTAAGATCAGCAAAAGGACCTATTGTTTTAATTCTTGGGGATATGCTTGAACTTGGCGAATCTTCAAATACTCTCCATGAAAAAGTTGGTGAAGTTATATCAGAGATTAATCCTTACGCTCTTATTACTTACGGGAATCTTTCAAAATTGATGCAGGAAAAAGGAAACGCAAACATTAAATATCATTTTGAGGATAGTGATACTCTTTCTCAATTTTTAAAGACATTCGATTTTCCAAACGGAACTTACTTTTTAGTGAAAGGATCCCGTGCTATGAAGATGGAAAAATTTGTTGATATATTGAAGGAGAGGTATAAAGATGAAAAGTGAAATAATTTTTCTTGCTTTAATGATTATTGAATTTTTCTTTTTGATATTTTTTGAAAAGTACCTTACAGATTTTCTTAAAAGAAGCAATCTTGTTCAACATGTGCGAGAGGAGTTAATTGAATCTCATAAAAAGAAGGAAGGTACTCCCCGTGGTGGAGGTATCATATTTTTAATCTCAATTGCTTTTATAATTCCGCTTCTTTTTGTGTTAAAAGTGCCTTACGATACTTTTAGAAAATTGCTTTTTGTAATTTCTTCAACAATTCTGTTTGGTTTTATTGGCCTTATAGATGATATTTTGACTTCCCGAAAGTCCTCATCTGAGGGTCTTTCAATAAGGAGCAAACTTATTCTCTTTTCGGTTGCAACAGTATTTCTTTTTTTTGTCTTCAAAGATATAATGAGTTTTAATGTAATATTTCTTGGTTTGAATTTGAATTTTGGACCGATTCTTTACTTTTTACTCTTTTTTATTATGATGGTTGGTTCAGTAAATGCCTTTAATCTTACAGATGGTGTGGATGGATTGCTTGGAAGTATTGTGTCTATAATGCTTTTAACTTTCATTTTTCTTTCATACCTTACAAAGAATTTCCTTTTACTCGGATTTTCTTTATCTTTGCTTATTTCTATTCTTGCGTTTTTATGGTTTAATAGCCCAAAAGCATCAATATTTATGGGGGATTTGGGTGCCTCGGCTCTTGGGGGTGCAATTGCATCTCTTTCGATAGTTTTTAAAACAGAATTATATCTTCCCTTTATTGCAATTATCCCAGTTATTGAGGCAATTTCTATTTTTATACAGATTGCTTACTTCAAGGCAACTCATGGTAAAAGAGTTTTTAAAATGACCCCAATTCATCATCACTTTGAAATTTTGGGCTGGTCAGAAGCAAAAATAGATTATAGATTTAGTGTTATTACAGCATTTATGGTGATAATAGTTGTAGTGTTAAAAATTATAGGATTATAGTGGAGGTAGATAATGAAAATCCTTGTTGTTGGTGCAAGAAGGTCTGGAGTATTTGCAAGTATTCTTGCTAAAAAGCATGGCTTTGAAGTTTTTTTAACTGAAATTGCGGACAATAAAGAGGTTAGATCATTTGAGCCAATACTTAAGGAGAACGGTATTTCTTACGAAATTGGTAAACATTCATTTGAAAAATTTTCAACTTTTGATCTTGCAGTCCTTTCTCCTGGAATTCCTTTGAACTCTCCTATTGTTAAAGACCTTGAATCAAAAGGTATAAAAATAATTGGCGAACTTGAATTTGCTAATATGTTTGCGCCAAATACAAAGGTTATTGCTATTACTGGAACAAACGGAAAGAGTACAACAACTGCCCTAACTGGTCATATCTTTAAATTGCATAACCCGAATACAGTTGTTGGTGGGAATTTAGGAACGCCATATTCCGAGTTGCTTCTTGAGAATCCAAATCCAGAATATGCAGTTCTTGAAACAAGTTGTTTTCAACTTGAGACAATTGAACAATACCATCCAAAGGTATCCGTCTTTTTAAATTTTACAGAAGATCACCTTGATAGGTATGCTTCGATGGAGGATTACTTCAAAGCAAAAAAGAGGATATTCATGAACCAGACAGAATCTGATTATGCTATTCTAAATTATGATGATGTAGTTGTAAGAGAACTTTCAGATGAAATTAAGCCAAGGAAATACTTTTTTTCCTTAAAAGAAGTTGTTAATAGTGGTGCGTTTTTAAAAGATAATAAAATCTTTTTTAAAGAGAACAAATTTAGCGAACCTATAGAAATTATTGATAGAAAAGAAATTCCACTCTTAGGACTGCATAATGTTGAAAATACCCTTGCAAGTGTAATATCTTCTATTGTAATGGGTGTGAATTTTGAAGTTATAAGGAAGGGAATTAGAAGTTTTAAAGGTTTACCTCATAGGCTTGAATATGTTCGGGAAGTTAATGGCGTAATTTTTATAAATGATTCAAAATCTACAACGCCCGACTCAACCATAAAAGCGCTTGAGGCTTTTGATAAAAAGGTTATTCTCATTGCAGGTGGAAGTAGCAAAAATAACGATTTTACTCAGCTTGCAAAAATGTTTAAAAGTAGAGTTAAGTTTTTGATCCTTCTGGGGCAAACAGCCCCTCAATTAAAGGAAGCATCAATAAACGCAAACTTCCATGATTTTGCCATAGTTAAAAGTCTTAAAGAAGCAGTAAATTTTGCAAAAACCATTGCGTCACCTAATGATATAGTATTGCTGTCTCCGGCATGCGCAAGTTTTGATATGTTTAGAGATTTCGAAGACAGGGGAGAACAATTTAAAGAAATAGTAAATGAACTATGAAAAAATTGATAAATCCATATTCTGCTTCGCTTATCTTTATTTCAGTTTTACTTAGTTTATTTGGAATATTCATAAGTGGTAGTTTAAGTATTGTATACCAGAATCTTATTTTAAAGCAAATTATTTCTTTTGCATTGGGCGTTTCACTGATGTTGTTTTTTGCGTTTTTTAATCATAAAAGACTTGCTCCTCTTTCGAAAATTGGTTATATTACATTATTTATATTGCTTTTGTTTCTGCTTCTAAATGGTAAACTTTCACGTTTTGTTGATTTTGGAATTGTTACTTTTCAACCTTCACAGTTTGCTTATATAGGGATTTCTTTACTGATTGCGCGTATATTTAGAGATCCAATTGATGAAGAAAATGTTCCAAAAATTTATGCCTTAACATTTGCACTTGTTGGGCTTATTGCAGTTCTTATTGCTTTTGAACCTGATATGGGAAGTGCAGCACAAGTTTTTTTGACTGGATTTACTTTGCTTCACATCATTGGAATGCCTTTGGTTGAGTTTTTGGGATTTAGTATTTTGAGTTTTCTTGGAGTAATTCTAATGATTCCTCTCAATAGTGAATGGCATAGACGTGTTGTTGCTTTTTTAAATCCATACGCACATGCAAGTGATGAGGCGCTTCAAACATTACAATCTCTTAGAGCCTTTGCTCGCGGTGGAATTACAGGCGTTGGCTTTATGAAGGGTATTTTTAAGTATCCTTCTGTTTTGCCTGTATCGATTTCTGATTTTATACTTCCTGTGATTGGTGAAGAACTTGGAGCTGTATTTGTTATACTTCTTTTAATTGCTTATCTTTCTTTGATATTCATAGGTTTTAAGATTGCAAGCAATGCAAGGTCTACTTTTTCAAGGATTCTTGCGCTGGGTTTAACTCTTGGTATTACTTACTTTGCAGTTATAAATATTGCTGTAAATTTAGGTTTAATGCCAACAACAGGAGTTCCTCTTCCATTTGTGAGTTTTGGTGGAAATAATATGCTTGCAAATTTCATTGCGATCGGAATTTTAATAAATATTTCAAGAACAGAGGTTGATTGATGAAAATACTTATTGCAGGCGGCGGTACGGGTGGTCATATATATCCTTTGATACCCATAGGAGAAGAATTAAGAAGTCGAGGACATGAAGTTGTCCTTATTGGAAGGCGTGGTAGTATTGAAGAAAAAGTTGTAAAAGATTACAAATTTAAGATAGAATATGTCTCTGCTTCTCTTTTTGATTTTAATATAGTAAAGCTTTTTAAGTTTATTGTTTTTTCTATTAGAGGATTTTTTGATGCCTTAAGGATAATTAATAAAATAAAACCTGATAAGATACTTGGTGGAGGTGGTTATGTTTCACTTCCAATTTTACTTGCAGGTATCTTATATAGAGTTCCTATTTATCTCTATGAGCAAAATATCATACCAGGAAAGACAAACCTTATATTTTCAAGATTTGCAAGAACGGTATTTTTGGGCTTTGAGGATGTGAATAATAAATTTGGCAAAAAAGGCGTTTTTGTGGGGAATCCTGTAAGAAAGGAAGTTATTAACCAAGATAGGAAAGAAGCACTTTCATTTTTTAACTTTGCAGATAAATTTACTCTTCTTGCATTTGGTGGTAGCGGTGGAGCATACAATTTAAATAAAATAATTAGAGAGGCTATTCCAGAACTTTTGAAGGAAGATATTCAAATTATTTTTATAACAGGAAACAAATTCTTTCAAGAATTCAATAATTTGAACAACCATCAGAATTTGAGAGTATATCCCTATCTTGATAAAATGGGTTATGCATATGCAGTCTCGTCAATAGCGGTGACAAGAGGAGGTGCAATGACCCTATCTGAATTGGTTCTCAATGATGTATATTCAATTGTTGTTCCATTTCCATATGCAAGGGACAATCATCAATTTTACAATGCAAAATATTTTGAAAAATACGGATGTGTTACTGTTATTGAGGAAAAGAATCTTTCGAAGGAAATTTTGGTTAAAAAAATAGTGGATTTTAAAAATTATTTTCGTATAATAAATTTGGAATGTAGTAAACATTATCCTAAGGATGCAGAGAAAAGAATTGCGGATTTGTTAGAGGAAGATAGATGAAAAAAGTACTTTTGCTTGGAGTTGCGGGAGTTGGGATGAAGCGCCTTGCAGAAATTTATACAGCGCTTGGATATAACGTTTTGGGGATTGATGTCAAAGAAAATGAGACAACACATTACCTAAAAGGAATTGGGGTTGATGTAAATCCAAAGGAATTTGAAGTTGATAAGACTATTGATAAGATTATTTTTTCATCTGCGATTCCGGCTGATAATCCGCATTTATTAAAGGCAAAAGAAATTGGTATTCCAATTGAAAGACGTGGCGAAGCGCTTGCAGAGATTGCAAAAGACTACAAAAGTGTAGTTGTTGCAGGTACTCACGGAAAAACAACAACTACATCTCTTATTTCGGAAATCTTAAGTAAGAAATTTCGTGTAAATTCTTATATTGGTGGAGATCATAAGCAGAATAAACGTTTTTTACCCTTAGCAGAGTATTTTGTTATTGAATCTGACGAAAGTGACAAGACGTTCTTACTTTTTAATCCACACATAGGCATTGTTACAAACATTGATAGAGACCATCTAAACTCTTACAATTGGGATTTTGAAAATCTTAAAAGCGCCTTTTTTGAGTTTATGGAACATTCTCAAACAGTTGTTGTTAACAGGGATGATCAAACAGCCTTTGAGGTTTCAGAAAATCTTCAAAAGCCTCCCCTCTATTATAGCATCAAAAATCAAGAAGCTCATGCAACTATACTTGATTACTCATTTGAACGGGATGGGATAGCGTTTATAGCAAATGTATTAGGCAAAAAGTCTCCTCTTCTTAAGATTAATGTTTTTGGAGAGCAGAATTTGTCAAATTCTCTTGCATCAATTCTTGTCGGCCGATTACTTGATGTTTCTTTTGATGAAATTGAATCTTCTTTAAGGGATTTTTCATTACCCAAGCGGAGGCTTGAATATAAGGGTAGTGTTAAGGGTATCCATATTTTTGATGATCATGCAGATCATCCAACTGAGGTTGAAGCTACGTTAAAGGCTTTAAAGAATCACTTTCCGAATGCATCAATTATTGCAATTTTCCAACCACATAGATTTACCCGTGTGTTTTCGCTTAAAGAAAGTATTGCAAAGCCTTTCTATCTTGCAGATTTTGTAATTGTGCTTCCTATATATTCAGCATTTGAAAATCCCATTGAAGGTATTACTAATGAAAAAGTGTTTGATTGGATAAAGACCTTAAATCCAGGGAAAAATGTATTTTTTGCTTCAAAGTTTGAAGCTGTAGCGGATCTTGTTTCACATATTGCTAAACCGGGAGATATAGTTATAACCCTTGGACCAGGAGATGTATATTTGGCTATAGATTCAATAATGCTAAAATTAAGAGGAGAAAAATGAAAATACAGGAAAATATTAAAGAACTTATAAAAGGTCGTGTTTATTTTAATGAGCCGATGGCTAAGCATACCTCTTTCAAGATTGGAGGCCCTGCAGAAATTTTAGCAATTCCTTCTGATGTTGAGGATTTAAAAAAATTGCTTGAGTTTGCAAAAAAAGAAAAATTACCAATTACAGTTATCGGTAATGGCACAAATATACTCGTTTCTGATGATGGAATCGAAGGGCTTGTTATCAAAATGGCAGAGGGATTCTCAAAAGTTGAATTTGATAATACTCTTTCTTTTGCTGAAGCAGGGGTGCCTTTGCAGAAACTAATAGAAGAGGCTTCGAGAAGAAATCTTGGTGGCTTTGAATTTGCATTTGGTATCCCAGGTGCTTTAGGTGGTGCAATAGCAATGAATGCTGGCACAAATTCTCACTATATCAGTACAAGAATCGAATATGCTGATGTGATTGATTATAATGGCAAAATTTACAGGTTTAGGCACGATGATTTTCATTTTGATTACAGATATTCCATCCTTCAAGAGGAGCCACTTATTCTTCTTAATGCAGTTCTCACATTTGAGCAAAAGCCTTTTGAGGAAATCCTAAGGGAAAAAGAGAAAAACATAAGAGGGAGATTAGAAAAACAGCCATACAATCTCCCATGTGCAGGGAGTGTTTTTAAAAATCCGCCTACAACTTATGCTGGTAGAGTTCTTGAAGAGTCAGGATGCAAGGGTTTAAGATTTGGTGATGCCTTGATTTCTGAAAAACATGCGAATTTTATTGTAAATCTTGGTAACGCAACAGCGCAAGATGTTGTTAATCTTATAAGAGAAGCACAGTTAAGAGTTTATAAACAAAAGGACCTTATCCTTGAACTTGAAATAAGATTAGTTGGAAAATTCAAGAACTTAAACTTACTTGAGAGGAAAAAATGAGTACAAGAGTTCTTGTTTTATACGGTGGAAAATCTACAGAAAGAGATATATCCATTAAAAGTGGTAGGGCAGTTTCAAATGCCTTAAAGAAAAAGGGATATGAGGTTATTGAGTATGACTTTCAGAATCATATTGAAGATGTGGTAAAAGATGCAAATCCTGACGTTGTTTTTATAGCTCTTCATGGAAAATTTGGCGAAGATGGGACAGTCCAAGGTGCATTAGAACTTATGAATATTCCATATACAGGTTCTTCAGTTTTTGCAAGCGCTCTTTGCATGAACAAATTATTTTCTAAGTTTATGTTTAGAGAAATTGATATAAAAACACCTTCTTTTGCTTATTTTAGAAGAGATAATACCCTTCCTTATTCCTATGTTTCCGAACTTTTAGGAAACGATACTCTCGTTATTAAACCAGTTGATCAGGGTTCTACGATTGGTATAACAATTGCAAAAAATGAAGATAGCTATAATGAGGGGCTTGCCAAGGCATTTGAGTTAAGCGATTTGGTGATTGTCGAAGATTATATAAAGGGAACCGAAATCACTGTAGCCATAATTGGCAATTATCCGGATATTCACGTCCTTCCTATTATTGAGATAGTCCCTGCTCACGAGTTCTATGATTTTGAGTCCAAATATACTCCTTCTATGTCTAAGCATATAATTCCTGCAAGGATTAGTAGTTATCAAAAGGCGCTTGCAGAGGAATACGCAAAGAGAATCTATAAAGAGTTTGGGTTAAGAGATTTTGCGCGGATTGACATGATTGCTAATTCTTCTGATGTTTATGTCCTTGAAGTCAATACAATCCCGGGTTTTACTGAGACAAGCCTTGTACCTGATGCAGCAAAAGCAGAAAATATTTCCTTTGAAGATTTGGTTGATTTTATAGTACAAGAGGCACTTCAAAGGAAAAGGTGAAAAGATTAGTTATATCAATAACTGTAATAGGTTTAATTGTTTTCTTGTTTCTATATCCTATATTTGTACTCTCAGGAAATATTAATATTTCTTCCAATGTGCCTATAAAAGCTTATGATTTATTAAGAAAAGTAGGTCCTTTTTATCTCGGTATTTTACCTCTAAGAGAAATGCAAATTACAAGAAAACCATTTAGACTTGAAATTTCTTATTACGAAACGCCTTTATTAAACATTCAATTCAAGGATGGAATCTTTGGTTTAACGAAAAGTGGATTTTTGATTAATAACGGCAGTTTAAGTCTGCCTGTTGTTTTTGCAAATTTTTATTCTTCATCTTACAATAATGTAATAGGAGACTTAATTTTATATTGTATTAATAATAATTTATTAGATTTAATAAAAAGTTTTGAATTACTTGATAAAGGTATTGGGTTTGTAGATAAAAATGGTATTTTAATTATAATAGGTAAAGGGGATTACGAATTTAAAATGAAAGAGTATTTGAAAACATTAGAGGTTTTATCAAAGGATGTAAAAAATATAAAGTCCATTGATCTAAGATTTAATATGCAAGCAGTGATTATTTGGAGGGAAAATGGATAGAATAGTTTCTGCGCTTGACTTAGGAAGTCAAACGATAAAGTTTCTTATTGGCGAAATAAGTGATGGGAATGCCTCCATTATTGGCGTTGGGACTGTTCCGTCAAAGAGTGTTAGTAAAGGTGTAGTTATAGATTTAAACAAAGCCTCTGAAGCTGTGATGCAAGCAAAAAAGATAGCAGAAACTATGGCTGGCAAAAAGGCGCAGAATGTTTATGTATCTGTTTCTGGAACACATATATTTTCTCTTAACAACAAAGGGAGTATTATTGTATCCAAAGAGGGAAGAGAGATATCAAAGGATGATATAAAGAGGGTTGAGGAGTCTGCAAGGGTACTTTTGCTTCAACCAAACCAAAAAGTGATTCATTCCATACCAAGACAATATATAATTGACGGACAAGGCGGAATAAGAAATCCTATTGGAATGTCAGGAATCAAGCTTGAAGAGGAAGTCCATATTGTTACAGGATCTTCGACTGTTCTATATAATATTGAAAAAGTGATTTCTATGGTTGATCTTAAAAAAGAGGCTTTTGTCCTCCAATCGCTTGCTTCATCTTTATCTACTCTGAAAGAGCAGGAGAAAGAGTTAGGTGTTGCTCTTGTTGATATTGGAGCAGGCACCGGAGACATTGCAATTTTTATTAACGGAAGCATTGCACATACTTCTGTTCTTCCTATAGGAGGAGAGTATATCACAAAAGACATAGCGTATGCTCTGAGAATTTCCCTTGAGGAGGCAGAGAGAATTAAAAAAGAATTTGGTTTTGCATCAATTAGTAATAATCCTGAAAATAGCACTATCGAAGTCTCAAGAATTGGATCTGATGAAAAGTTGACAATTGATTCTTCATATCTATCGGATGTTATAACTGCACGAGTTGATGAGATTCTTCAAACTATAAAACTCGAGTTAATAAAATCTGGCTATTGGGGTGCGTTGCATTCTGGTGTTGTTTTTACTGGAGGATGTGCTAAACTCAAAAATTTTATAAAGAGAGCAAGTGATGTTTTAGAAATTCCGGTAAGATTAGGTGTTCCGAGAGGTGAATATACATTTTCGGATATTTTAAGCGATCCAGAATATGCAACTTCAATCGGATTGATTCTTTATGCTCTTTCTGAGGGAAGCGAACAAAAAAGGTCAAGAAGTCCATTCTCAGGATTATCTTGGCTTAAGGATATATTTGAATAGGAGGTATTTATGTTTGATATGGATCCATGGAAGGCAGCACAAGCAAGGATAAAAGTATTGGGAGTTGGGGGTGGCGGGGGTAACGCCATAAACAGAATGATTGATGAAGGTATAGAAGGTGTTGAATTTATTGCTGTTAATACAGATGTTCAGGTACTGTCTCTTAATAAGGCAGAAAAGAAAGTTCAAATTGGACCAAGGACAACAGGCGGTCTTGGTGCAGGAAGTTTTCCTGAGGTGGGAAGAAAATCTGCGGAAGAAAGTAAAGACGAATTAAGAAAAGTCATTGAAGGTGCTGATCTTGTTTTTATTACCGCAGGCATGGGCGGAGGCACAGGAACAGGTGCATCTCCTGTGATTGCTTCTATTGCAAAGGAACTTGGAATTCTTACTGTTGCAGTTGTTACACGTCCTTTTACCTTTGAAGGTAGACAAAGAATACAACAGGCAGAAGATGGTATAAAGGCACTTCTACAGTATGTTGATACACTTATTATAATCTCTAATGATAAATTACTTAAGATAATTGATAAGAAAACGCCAATTAACGAAGCTTTTAGAATTGCAGATAATGTGCTTTTCTATGCGGTGAAGGGAATTTCGGAAATTATAACAAAACCAGGCTTAATTAATGTTGACTTCGCTGATGTTAGAACAACTTTAACCGGAGCTGGTAATGCATGGTTTGGTATTGGTTCAGGACGCGGAGAAAACCGCGCGGTTGATGCAGCAAAGCAGGCTATTTCAAGTCCATTGCTTGAGTATTCTATAACTGGAGCAACGAGGGTTTTATTAAATATTACAGGGGGTAAAAATTTAACTCTTTATGAAGTAAATGAGGCTTCAACATTTGTAAGAGATACTGTTGGTGAGAATGCAAATCTTATTTTTGGAACAGTTTTACAGGAAGACCTTGAGGATGAAGTGAGAGTTTCACTTATCGCAGCAGGATTTGACAAAATAAGTGAAGAGAGGACAAAAGAGAAGGTAGTAAAGTTTGACGAACATTTCGATACTGGAGATTTCGAGATACCGGCATTTTTAAGGAAAAGAAAACAGTAGTGAATGCAAAAGAAAATTATTGTAACAATCGCTGTTTTAGTAATAATTGTTCTTATTCTTGGCCTCATAAACGATCTAAGAGCTTTTGTTAGAAAAGGCCTTGCAGGGCTTTATACTGCAAATTTTGGATATTTTGAAATATATAAAGAAGTTAAAGGAAATCTTTTGTTCTGTGCTAAAAACATTAGTGCAGATCAGGATGGCAGTATTCAGTTTCTAAAAGATGATTTTGATTTTGTTCATAAGGATGAAGTCGTAGGCATCCTTTCTACAAAAGATGGCATTGTTGATATTTTGGCACCTGCAAGCGGTTACTTTGTTAAGGGTTTCGTAAATATTGAGTGTGATAATGTTTCACAACTTATAGAAAATCAAAAAATTTTTAGATTTGCATGGATTGAAAGTGATAAAGTTTTAAAAGATAAGCCTTTTGCTTCAATTGTTGTGTCAGACTTAACTGTTGCTCTCCCTATTAGTATAGCAAAAGATAACTCTTTGACTATTTTTATTAATCAGTTTGTGAAAGGAGAAGCAAAACTTGTTTATAATAACGAAGAGTATTGTTTTTATGAGGTATCAGAATTTTTACCACAGATACTAACATCAAACGGGTACTTAAAAATACTTGAAAAAACTGTTTACGGTTTAAAAATTCCGAAAAATGCTTTAATAAAGAAATCGGGAGAATATTTTATATATATTGTTAATGGGAATATAATTAAAGATGTAAAAGTAGCAGTCTTTGATTATGATCCAAAGTTCGTAGTTGTAAAAGTTGAAAATCCTGATTTTAATGATTTTTCATCCCTTATTGTTGTTCTTACTCCAAGAATATTTAAAATTGGCGATGTTGTGGGAAATTTTTAGTGTAACTTTTTGGAATTTTTTTCGTATATAGGAGAAAGAGTTGGACGAAAGGAAGGTAATTGAAAGACTTAAAAGTGGCGATGAAGTTGCATTTAGAGAATTTTTTGAGTTTTACTATGCAAGGATTTTTAATTACGCCTACAGAAGGATAAAAATGAAAGAAATAGCAGAAGATATTACTTCTGAAACTTTTTATAAATTTATTAAATCTCTCCCTTCTTTTGATTTGAAAGAAGGTTACCATATTGATACTTGGCTTTATGCGATAGAAAGAAATTTGGTAAGGGATTGGTTTAGGAAGAATCTTGGTAGGGAAACATTAGACCTTGAGGAGAAGTTTGATAGAGCATATGAGCCTCTTCTTAAGGACCCTTATGACTCTTTTGCAAGTGAATACATTAATAAAACTATTTCGGATGCACTTGAAAGATTACCTGGGCAATACAAAGAAATAATAGTGATGAGGTTTTATGAAAATAAGAGCATCAAAGAAATTGCGGATATTTTGGGAAAGAGTGAAGATGCAACAAAAGTTTTGCAATTTAGAGCTTTAAAGAAATTAAAAGATATTATCGAGGAGATGCTTAATGAATAGCATTGAGGACAGATTTGAAAAGATTTTGGATGATTTTTTGAATGAGAAGCCCTTTCTACATGAAAAGCTTTCTCAAGAAGAAGCAGAACTTTTTGAGATTGCGCTTCTTTTAAAGGACAAAAAAGTAGATCCAACACCTTTTAAAGAGAAAATATTCGAGAATACCTTTACTGTTTTAAAAGAAGAAACATATAGAAATAATAATAATGTCCTTTCAGTTTTAGCTAAGTTTTTTGAATTGCTATTTGATGCGTCTCCTTTTAACAACAATGAACATTTAACCTTTGATCAAGTTTATAGGAGTGGCGATAAGATTTTTTACAAAATTAAGTTTTATTCATATTTGCAATCTCGTCAATTTCTGTATAATTATATATGGAGTTTGCAAGTACCATTAGGATTAGAAACTCTACATTAAAGGAGGTGAAAGTTGGCAAAAAATTTTCGAAAAGTTTGTTTTAAAAATCTAAAAGAAGGAGGTAAGAGCATGAAGAAAGTATTAGTTTTGTTAGTTGCAATCACAATGGTTATTACGCTTTTTGCAGTAAGACCATTGGGTGTCAATGCAGCAGGTTTTAAAGACGTAGGCTCAGATTACTGGGCGAAAGATCAGATTGATTATCTCGTTTCTAAGGGTGTTATTGCGGGTTTCCCCGATGGAACATTCAAACCCGAAGATCCAGTTACAAGAGAGCAGTTTGCAAAGATGATTTGTATTGCAAAGAAATTATCAGAGTATAAACCTACTACTCCAACCTTTAAGGATGTACCGCAAGATCGTTGGTCCTATGGGTTTATTGAAGCTGCAGTAAAAGCTGGTTATATCAAGGGGTATGCCGATGGGACATTCAAGCCTGCAAACTCTATCACAAGACAGGAACTTGCAGTCCTTGGTGTAAGAGTCCTTGGAAAAGGTGCAGAAGCAGAGGCCTTTAAAGGCGAACCTATTGTTTGGGCTAATGACTGGAAAAAGATTGCATCTTGGGCAGCTGGCGCAGTAACTCTTGCATACAGGCCTGATATCCAGATCCTTACATACCATATGAAAGAAGGAACCGTTGACCCAACAATGGCAGCAACAAGGGCAGAATGTGCTTATGCAATCTATAAGATTGTTGTTCCTCCACAAGCTGGTGGGCAGGTAGTTATTGCACAAACACAGGAACCAGATGCGTTGATGTCATTTGCAACATCAATGATGGCACAACGTAATATTGCAATGCAGTATGAAGATGGTCTTATTATGGAATTCCCTAATGGAACTCTTGCTCCTCGTATGGCTCTTAATGTTCCTAACTTCAAAGATGGCACATGGACAACATTTACAGGTCCGGATGGAAAAACTTGGATGAAGACAACTTACTACCTTAGAAAGGGAGTTAAGTGGTCCGATGGTGTACCTGTAAACTATGAACAGGATATTAAGTTTGCAGTGTATGATATATATCTTTCAGGAAAGATTGAGCAAATTCCATCAACTGATCCATATGACAAGATTGATAAAATTGAATTCCCTAATCCTTATACGATGGTTGTAACTTGGAAGGATACAACTCCATATGCGAATGCGGGTCTTCCAATTTATCCAAAACACTTCTGGAGCCAAGTTCCACTTGAGCAAATAACCTCCTCTGATTTAGCAAAGAAGCCAATTCATGCAGGTCCTTATAAGATTGAGCAATGGGTTGAAGGTTCTTATATTTCTCTTGTCCCAAATCCAAATTGGTTTGGTTGGGCAGGTTCAAAGCCTCTTATTCAAAGGTTTGTATATCAGTGGATACCGGATACAAACACAATGCTTATGAACGTTCTTGCAGGTAAAGTTGATTTGACTCTTATTGGTCTTGGTATAAAAGAAGCACAGCAGGCAGAAAAGATTCCTACAATTAAAGTTCAGAGAATTCCTTCTACATTCTGGGAACATTTGGAAATTAACACAACAGATCCAATTCTTTCAGATGTAAGAGTGCGTAAAGCACTTGCATATGGAATTGATTATAACGATTTGAATAACCGTGTTTTCCTTGGACAAAGAACAGTAATGTACTATCCATACATTGGTCTATTTAATGAATTTTACAGGAATCCAAAGGCCGTTTTACCTAAATACGATCCTGCAATGGCAAATAAACTTCTTGATGATGCTGGTTGGAAGATGGGTTCCGATGGTTATAGATACAAAGACGGCAAGAAGTTGACACTTGAACTTTCAACAACAACACGTCAGGATAGAAAAGATGAAGCAGTAGTCTTGCAGGCACAACTTAAGAAAATTGGTATTGATATTCAAACTAAGTTCTTGTCTGCATCTTACTTCTTTGGTACATACACAACACACAGAATGTTCCAGTTAGCAATGTTTGCATGGGGTGGTGATCCATTTGATCCAGATGGATTCGAACTTTATCATTCATCTCAGATTCCAACAGAAGCTAATGGTTGGCAAGGACAGAACTACCCTGGAATTTCTGATCCAACTCTTGATGATGCAATTTACAAAGCAACTCACGAAGTTGACCCATATGTTCGTCAGAAGAACTACTATATTGCAGAACAGCGTATTGCAGACCTTGTTCCTCAAATTGGTTTGAACGTCTGGACTGATATCTACACACCCAAGAAGGGTCTTGCAATGGCAGGATTTGACTATGTAATGTCTTCTTCAGTCGGTTATACTTATAATTCAGAACTTTGGTATTGGGAGAAGAAATAGTTAATATTTGATTTACCTTTGCGGGGGCCTCCGCAAAGAGGCCCCCTATTTTTAAGAGAAGGAGGCTTAGGAAAAAGTGAGAAACTATCTAATAAGAAGAGTGCTACAGATGATCCCGCTCTTTTTAGGGGTTGCTCTTGTTACTTTTGCTGTTTTGAGCTTGGTTGGTGATCCATTTGCACAAATGGCAATAAACCCAAGAATAAAACCAGAGGATATTGCAAGATTAAGGCATGCCTGGGGGTTTGACCTTCCTTGGTACCTTCGATTCTTTAAATGGTTCTGGGCAATGATTACCGGTAATTGGGGTGTTTCCATTTTTGCAGGTGGAAAGCCTGTTACTGAACTTGTTGCTCGTGCGATTGCGTATACTTTAAGATTTTCTCTTGCTTCACTTATTTTAGCATTTGTGGTTGGTGTTCCAATCGGTATTTATTCTGCATTGCACCAATACACATTTTTTGACTATTTCTTTACTTTCTTTGCATTTTTTGGAATGTCTATGCCAACTTTCTGGTTTGGTTTTATTCTTATGATGATCTTTGGTTTAAAGTTGGGGTGGCTTCCTTTGGGTGGTGTAATGACGCCTGGAATTGAGACTGCACCATTATTTGCGAGGATTCTTGACCAGGCTAAATATATGGTTCTTCCTGTAATAGTGCTTTCGCTTTTTAGTATGGGTTCTTGGATGCGTTATGCAAGAAGTTCTATGCTTGAAGTAATAAGACAAGATTATGTTAGAACCGCAAGAGCAAAAGGACTCCCAGAAAGAACAGTAATTTTTAAACATGCACTTAGGAATGCGTTAATTCCTATAATAACTCTCTTAGGTTTATCTTTACCTGGAATAATTTCAGGTGCAACAATTACTGAAACAGTTTTTAGTATTCCTGGTATGGGAAGGCTTACAGTTGATGCAATGCTTTCAAATGATTATCCTGTTGCAATGGTATGCTTGCTCCTTGAATCATCCCTTCTTATAGTTGGAAATTTAATTGCAGATTTATTATATGCAGTTGTTGATCCACGTATAAGGTATAGTTAGGAGGTTAATATGGCAGTTGAAGCAACAAAAATTGAAGAGGTTCTTACCGGCAGAGTAGAAACTTACTGGTATCTTGTTGGAAAAAGATTAAGAAAGCACAAGCTTGCAATGCTTTCTCTTGTTGTTCTTATTTTAATAATTCTTGCATGTATAGTGGGTCCTTATATTTCGCCTTATAAAGTTTCAGAGCTCGGTTCCACTACAGAAGTTTTACAGCCGCCGAGTTGGAAGCATCCTCTTGGCACAGATGAACTTGGAAGAGATGTATTAACAAGACTCTTCTATGGAGGAAGAATTTCCCTTTTGGTAGGTTTTTCTTCAGTTGTTTCAGCACTACTTGTTGGAATTATTGTAGGAGCGTATGCAGGTTATTTTGGTGGTTTTCTTGATACAATTCTTATGAGGTTTACAGATATTATGTTTTCTATTCCAGTTATGCCACTTTTGATTGTTTTATCCTCTGTTATTCCAGGTGCCGGTGTTTGGAAGATAGTTTTGGTAATTGCTATATTCGGTTGGATGACCGATGCAAGAATTGTTCGTGGTATGTTTTTGTCGCTTAGAGAAAATGAATATGTTGAGGCAGCAAGGGCAATTGGTGTTTCCAATAACAGAATTATTTGGAGACATATACTTCCGAATTCTTTTGCTCCAATTATTGTTTCAGCAACGCTTGGTGTTGGAGGAAATATCATATACGAAGCAGCATTAAGCTATCTTGGATTTGGCGTTATGCCACCAACACCTTCTTGGGGAAATATGCTTCAGAACGCACAATATGCTATGGCAATTGCACCATGGCTTGTGTGGTCTCCTGGTCTTGCCATGTTTATAACTGTTCTTGCATTTAATTATCTTGGTGACGGTCTCCGTGATGCAATGGATCCGAAACTTTATAGGTAGGTGAGATATGGAAAGAGAAGAAACTTTACTTGACGTAAGAAATTTAAAGACTTACTTTTTTACAGATGATGGCGTAGTTAAGGCAGTTGACGGAATGAGTTTTACGATTCGAAAAGGTGAAGTTTTAGGACTTGTAGGAGAAAGTGGATGTGGTAAATCTGTTGCATCTTTATCTATAATGCAGCTTGTTGAACCTCCTGGAAAAATTGTTGAGGGAGAAATTATTTTTAAAGGTGAGGATCTTCTCAAGAAAACTCCGGAACAGATGAGAAAAATTAGGGGTTCTGAAATTGCGATGATCTTCCAAGAGCCGATGACTTCCTTAAATCCTGTTTATACAATTGGTAATCAAATAATGGAAGCGATTCTTATCCACCAGGATTTAAGTGAGGAAGAAGCAAAAAAGAGAACAATCGAACTTCTAAGGCTTGTTGGAATTCCAGAGCCTGAAAGAAGATTTAATCAATATCCACATGAATTAAGTGGTGGAATGAGACAGAGGGTAATGATTGCAATGGCAATGTCCTGCAATCCAGATCTTCTTATTTCAGATGAAGCAACAACAGCACTTGACGTAACAATTCAAGCACAAATACTTGAGCTTATGAAAGATCTTCAAAGAAAAACTGGTATGGCAATTCTTTTTATTACACATGACCTCGCGCTTGTTGCAGAAATGGCTCATTCCGTTGCAGTTGCATACACTGGGAAAATCGTTGAGTACGGAGATGTTTATCAGATATTTAAGAAGCCAAGACATCCTTATACTTATGGTCTTTTAAGTTCCGTACCCAGTTTAAAAACAGAAAAGACAAAAACACCACTTCCTGCAATTGAGGGAATGGTGCCAAACCCGTATAAAATGCCAAGTGGATGCCACTTTAATCCAAGGTGTCCTTTTGCAACGGAACGTTGCAGGAAGGAGATGCCTGAACTTGCAGAAATTGAACCTGGGCATCTTGTGAGATGTTTCCATCCAGTTGCTGTTGAGAAGGAGGCTGTGTCATGAGAAAATTGGTTGAAGTGCAAAATTTAATTAAATATTTTCCGGTTTTAGGTGGAATTTTCTCCCGACCAGTTGCATGGGTTAAAGCTGTTGATGATGTTTCTTTTCACATCTTTGAAGGAGAAACCTTTGGACTTGTGGGTGAAAGTGGAAGCGGAAAAACAACAGCAGGAAAAACAATAATAAGACTTATAGAGCCTACAAAAGGAAAAATTATTTTTGATGGCAAAGATATAACAAAACTACCAGAAAATCAGCTTAGACCGATAAGAAGAGAAATGCAAATTATTTTCCAAGACCCTTATGGATCGCTTAATCCAAGAATGCCAATTGGAGAGATTATTCGTGAACCACTTTTAGTGCATGGTATTGGTGATAAAAAGGAACAAGAGGAAAGAGTTGTTGAAATAATGAAACTTGTTGGTTTGCGTCCTGAATACCTTCGTAGGTATCCTCACGAATTTTCAGGTGGACAGAGGCAAAGAATTGGTATTGCTCGTGCAATAGTTTTGAATCCAAAGTTCGTTGTGGCAGATGAACCTGTTTCGGCACTTGATGCTTCAATTCAAGCACAGGTACTTAACCTTCTTCTTGAGCTACAACAAAAACTTGCCCTTACATACTTACTTGTTGCTCATAACTTGGCTGTGGTAAGGCACGTATCGGATAGAATTGGCGTTATGTATCTTGGAAAGATCGTTGAAGTTGCTGAAACAAAAGAACTATTTTCTACTCCTCTTCATCCGTATACACAGGCATTACTTTCCGCTATACCAATTCCAGATCCAGAAATTAAAAAAGAGCGAATACTTCTTCAGGGTGATATTCCGTCACCAATTAATCCACCATCTGGATGTAGATTTAGGACAAGATGTAGATTTGCAAAAGACATTTGTGCAGAGAAGGAACCACCACTAATTGATGTAGGTTCTGGGCATTATGTTGCATGTCATTTTGTAAAAGAAGGGAAAGTGGTTGAATACTCTAAGTAGTTTGTTGAATTGTTAGTCTTATGGATTTTTTAACTGAGGAGCTTTAAGCTCCTCAGTTTTTACTCTTGACTAAAATCTACTTTTGTGTAAAATAGTTATGCACTTTGAATCTGGGCCCGTAGCTCAACGGCAGAGCGGTTGGCTCATAACCAATTGGTTCTTGGTTCGAATCCAAGCGGGCCCACCATGGAGGAATTTATGTCATATCTGGAAAAACTTTACGAAGTTGAAACCAAATTAACCATAACCCATGAAAAGGAAAAACGAGTTAAAGAAATAGAAGAAGAATTGAAAATTGAAGATCAAATAAAAAACCTTTCAAGTGAAATAGACGAAATAAACCTTTCAAAGTCTGGGTTTATAAAAAGAAAAAATGAAATAGAACGTGAAATCGAAGAAACAGAGAGGGAATTAAAAAGTGTCCAAACTGCAATAGAATCAAACCAGTTCAAGACTCAAAAGGAACTTAAGGCAGCAAAAAAGACGGAAGAAAATTTGGTCGCAAAATTAGATGAACTTAAAAAGAGTTTATCATTTGTAAATTCAGAGATAGCCGATAAGGAAAAAAAGATAAAAGAGATAAGTGATAATATTGTAAAATTAAAAAATAGATACAATAATATTCAAGAGGAATACAATAAACTCGAAAAAGAGATTAAAGAAGAAAGAGAAGCATTAGATAAAGAGTTTGATAGTGTCCTTTCAACGCTACCATTAGAGTTTGCAAGAGAGTATCTCTCGATAAGAGAAGATTTTCCTGATGGTGCAATATCCCAAGTTGACCATGGTCATTGTGGAAATTGTGGAGTAAAACTTCCACTTGAATTTATTGAGTTTCTTAAAGAAACTAAAGGCGATAAAATTCTACGTTGCGAAATTTGCGGAAAGATATTATACTTAAAGATAGAGTGATTTATAGGCCTTAAGTAAGGAAGGTGGTCGCAGAAGGCATATTGTCCTTCTGAGGAAAGTCCGGACTCCTGGGAGCAGGGTGCTTGGGAAATCCAAGCGGGGGTGACCCCAGGGAAAGTGCCACAGAAAATAGACCGCTAACCAATGGTTAGCAAGGGTGAAAAGGTGGTGTAAGAGACCACCGGTAGTCCTGGTGACAGGGCTATGCATGGCAAACCCCACCTGGAGCAAGGCCAAATAGGGTAGCAAAGAGATGCTCCCCTCACGCTACCGGGTTGGCCGCTGAGATAAATGACTGCCGCCTCTTTTGAGGAACAGAATCCGGCTTATTCCTTACTTAAGGCCTTAAAAGTATTGCAAATTTGAAAAGTTTTCATATAATTTAGCGGGTCAAGAGTTTTAGTTGTCGGGGCGTGGCGCAGTTTGGTAAGCGCACCTGCATGGGGTGCAGGGGGTCGGAAGTTCGAATCTTCTCGCCCCGACCACTACGGGATGTGGCCCAGTTTGGTTAGAGCGCTTGGTTCGGGACCAAGAGGTCGTGGGTTCGAATCCCACCATCCCGACCATCAAAGAAAAAAATATAAGATTGGAGGTATAGGTGGAACAAGAACGTGCGCCTTTATATGAAGCAGTTTCTAAGTATATAAAGCGAAAGATGATTCCTTTTCATATGCCGGGTCACTCGCAAGGTAAAGGCGCTCCTAAGATTTTAAAAAGACTCTTTGGTGATAAGTTTTTTGACTTTGACTTGACTGAAGTTTCGGGTCTTGATTATCTTCATTACGCTCAGGGTGTTATAAGGGAAGCTGAAAATCTTGCAAGTACTCTTTATGGAACTGAAGCTACTATCTTTCTTGTTAATGGTACTACAGCTGGCGTGCATGCGATGATTCTTGATTCTGTAAAAGAAAATGAGAAAATCATAATTGGAAGGAATTCACATAGGTCTGTTATTGGTGGAATTCTTCTTGCAAAGGCAAAACCGGTTTTTGTTCAGCCAGAATTCAATGATGAATTTGGAATAATTACGAATGTTAAACCAGAATCAGTTGAAAAAGCAATAAAAGAAAATCCTGATGCAAAGGCAGTACTTGTAACAACTCCTAATTACTATGGACTTCAAGGGAGAATTAAGGATATAATTGATTTAGCTCATGAAAATGGTATGCGTGCGCTTGTCGATGAAGCGCATGGAGCCCATTTTCCTTTTAATCCGAAGTTTCCTAAATCGGCCATTTATTTAGGTGCCGATCTTGTAACTCAAAGTGCCCACAAAACATTACCCACTTTGACACAAACATCTTTTTTACATATTCCATCTAAGGAAGTAAATGTAGATCGTATTGAACAAATTCTAAGTATCATTGAAAGTTCAAGTCCCTCATATATTTTTATGACTGCTCTTGATGTTGCAAGGCGTGAGATGGCTTTGCACGGGAAAGAGATGTGGGATAAAGCAATCGAAGTTGCAGAGTATGCAAGGGCACGCATTTCAGCTTTAGATGGATTTAAGGTAATTACTGAGAAAATAATAAATGGGGATGATATATATGCCTTTGATCCAATTAAACTTACTATAAACGTTCAAGAACTGGGTTACTCAGGCTTTGAATTTGAGCATATTTTAAATAAAAATGGAATTGAAATTGAGCTTGCAGATCTTCAAAATGTGCTATTATTTATAACCATAGGTACATCAAAAAGGGATATAGATACACTTGTATCCGTTTTAAAGAAGATTGAACCACGTAAAGAAAAGAGTACTGTAAGAATGCCAAAGTTTCCAGAAGCACCTCAATTTGCAATGTTACCATTCGAGGCATTCCAAAAGGAATTTGAAGTTGTGCCCCTTAAGGAATCTCTCGGAAGGATTTCTTGGGGAATTGTTGCACCATATCCACCAGGAATTCCTGTTCTTGCACCAGGCATGGTTATAAACAATGATTGTATTGAATTTACAGAGGAAGTATTTGAGAAAGGTGGTCTTGTTCAAGGTTCAATAAGATATGGAAGTGAAATTGCAATAAGAGTTGTGAAAGGAGAGTAATCATGCTTGAAAGAGACCTTTTAAACACTGTAAGAGAATTTGAAGAAGAGGGAGAAAAAATTATAAAAGAAGCCCAGGAAAAGATTCAGAAAATGAAAGAAGAAATTAAAAGAGAGATGATTGATCTTCGAAACGAAGTTGAAAGAAAAATAGAAACCGAATCAAAAACTTATAGAGAGGAGAAACAAAAGAATCTCATTAAGGAAATTGAAACATTCAAAAAACATTTTGAAAGTGAACTTGAAAACCTGGAAAAATCCTATAAAACAAAAGCAAATGAACTTTTTGATAAATACCTAAAAGA
This sequence comes from Caldisericum sp., assembly GCF_049967455.1. Classification (NCBI taxonomy): domain Bacteria; kingdom Pseudomonadati; phylum Caldisericota; class Caldisericia; order Caldisericales; family Caldisericaceae; genus Caldisericum; species Caldisericum sp. Next base: position 67,930 of record NZ_JBMFSR010000004.1, read on the forward strand.
GGTTTTTAGCTATGGCTATAGAGAAGGTTAAGAAGATTGCTATCCTTGGGAGCGTAAAAAGAAAAAAGGAATTACTCGATGCACTTTTTGACTTGAATGTTTTTCATCTTGAAAGCGTCTCAGAAGAGATTATTTCAAATTTTGAAAATTTTAAAACCGCAATTCCCGAGAAGACTTTTGAAGATGAAATTTATAAAATTTCGTCGATTCTCTCGATTTATAAAGATTTAAACCTTGAAAAGCAAGGTTTAATACAAGGCTTTTTGCCACAGGATTTTGATGTAGACGCCGATGAATTTGAAAATGTTATTAATGAATTTAATTTAGATAAACTCTATAATGAACTTAATTCTTTAAGAAATAGACTTCATGAAATTGAATTAGAAAGAACAAAGCTTCTTGAAGAAAAGAAAAACCTAAAGGTTTTTTCTGGTTTTCCATTCCAATTTTCTATTTTAAGGGGAACTAAAAGAACTTCCTCTTTTATTGGCTTGTTAAATAAGAAAAACTTTGATAAATTTGTTTCTGATGAGAGAGTAAAAAATCTATTCTTGCATACTTTTAAAGCTGATAAAAATAGAGTAAGTATTTTTGTGCTTTATCTAAATGAAGAAAAGGATAATGTTAATGCCCTTATAGGGGACTATTCAATCGAAATTCTTACACCACCTGAAAATTTGTCAGGTTATTTTGAGGAAGAGGTAGAAAGAATAGAAAGAAGGTTAAAACAAATTGAAGAGGAAGAGCGTATAATTCGTTCAAAAGTGGCTGAATCATATAAGGAAAAAAGGAAACTTCTCATTTTAGAGGATTACTATAATTCACTTTCTTCAAAGGAAAAGTCATTATCCTCATTTATAGAAGGCAATGTAGTTCTTGTTACAAAAGGATATGTAAAAGAAACTGATTTTGATTATTTAACTTCTAATATTACCAAGTTAAATTTCTTAGTTTTTGAACTTGAAACAAGTTCAAATGACCTCGTTCCTGTTAGCCTCAGGAATATAACCTTATTTAGACCTTTTGAATTCCTTGTTAGATTGTTTGGTTTTCCTTCTTACTCAAATATTGATCCTACAATACTTGTTGCTATTTTGTTTACTACATTCTTTGGTTTTGCTCTTGGAGATGTAGGATACGGATTTTTGACTGCCTTATTTGGAATTACTTTTGCTAATAAGTATAAGCGTAATTTAGGTGCTTGGAAATTTTTTATGATTCTTTTCTATGGCGGCTTGATGTCAATATTTGTTGGATTGATGACAAACTCATTTTTTGGCAACATTCTTTCTCTGTATTTTCCAAACTTCATCCTTACCCAACTGATGTCAAAAATACAAGTTATTGATCCAACATCTCCGGATGGCTCTGTTCAATTTATGATTTTGTCTTTAATAATTGGTTTTACTTCACAAATGATTGGCGTACTTGTAAGTATTATAGTTAAAATTAGAAACAGAGCCTTTTTAGATGCAATTGTTAATGGTGTGGGATGGCTACTGTTTTTGCCTGGTATTGTTATGATCGCAGTTATAGGTTCAAACCCAACCTTAAAATTAATTGATAATATGCTTATTTTGTTAGGTCTCACATTTATTTTAATAGGCGGGTGGATGTCAATTAGAACTCCTTTCTTCAAACCAATAGCAGCGCTTGTAAATCTCTATGGTATTAGAAGTTCTTACGGGATTTCTGGATTTTTAGGTGATACTCTTTCTTATCTCAGATTGTTTGCATTAGGATTAAGCTCTGGCATTCTTGCATCTTCATTCAATCTAATGGCAAGAGTGATAGGAGAAATTCTCGGACCCATTGGTGTTTTTGTAACATTTATAATACTTATTTCTCTTCATGCACTTGCTTTATTTATGAACGTATTAGGTGCGTTTATTCATTCAATACGTTTAAATTTCCTTGAGTTTTTTGGAAGGTTTTATGATTTAGGTGGTTATGAATTCAAGCCCTTAGGGTTTGAATTTAAAAATATTAGATTAAATAAAAAAAATTAGGAGGTTAGGTGAAATGAGTGTATTTAATGGACCAATGTTAGTTGCAATTGGCGCTGCTTGTGTAGCTGTAATGGGAGCAATAGGATCTGGTATTGGTATTACAAGGACTACTTCTCATGCAGGTGGAATTCTTTCTGAAAAACCAGAACTCTTCGGTAAAACACTTGTTATTATGGCGCTTCCAGGAACACAGGGATTCTATTCGCTTGTTGTAATGTTTTTGATGCTTCAATTCTTTGGGTTTGTTGCAGGTACTCCCAAGGCAAGTCTTTCCCAAGGCATTGTGGCACTTTTTGTTGGGATTTCTATTGGGCTTGTAGAATTTAAGACTGCACTTGATCAGGCACGTTCTGCATTAAGTGCTTTAGATTTGACTGCGAAGAGACCAGAAGAAAGCGGGCGTGCTATCCTTCTCCCAGCACTTGTTGAAACCTATGCTATTCTTGGACTTCTTTCAGGCGTTTTGCTCTCTCTTTGGATTTCAAAAGCAGTCTTTTAATTGGACATGGGAATAGAAAAAATTAAAGATCTCATCATCAATTCTGCAAAAAAGAAAGTGGAAGAGATGATTGAGACCGCTAAAAGAGATTTAGAAGAAGAATTTTCCAAATTTAAAAAACAACTTGATGAAGAATATCAAGCAAGACTCGAAAGATTGAAAAAGGAAATTGATGAAGAATTTGACCGTGCTAAAGTTATTGAAATTTCGAAAATAGAAAAGAAAAAACTTTTAAAAAAGAAGGAAATTCTCGATGAATTTTTTGAGCATTTAAAATCAATGATGATGAAAGATGAGAAATCTTATAAGAAAATGTTAATAACTCTTCTAAAGAGAGATGTAGTTGATGGCTCCACTGTGTATCTAAATGGAGATGATTTGAAAAAATTTGGTAAGGACTTTGAGAAACTTATCTACCAGGATTTGAAATTAAACGACGTAAAAATCGAGGAATCTCCTATAAATATCAAAGGTGGCTTGATAATTAAATCGCCAAATTTCGAAATCGATGATTCTATTGACGAATTAGTTGATTCGTTTAGAGAAGAAAAAGAGATTGAAATTGCAAAGGAGATTTTCGGATAATGGTGAACTTTTCATTCAAGATAGAATCTAAAAGTCAATATGATTTCCTTTGCGGTAGAGTAAAGGTGCTTGAGACTTATCTTATGGGTGATAGTGTTTTTAAGGAGCTTGTAAAAAAGGACTTTAAAGGGTTTGTTGAAGTTTTACAGAATTATCCTTATAAGAATTTCCTTGAAGATGTTGATTTTGAGTCAGTAAAGAAGGCAATTGAAAATCGAAAAAAATCCGAATTTAATGAAATTTCTAAGTTCGATCTAAAAGATTTTATTGATGTATTTTTTAAGTCAAAAGAGTATTTTCTTTTATTAAAGAAGATTGCCTTAGGAGATGTAGCTTTTAACAATGGATTTACTGATTTATTATTAAAGAGTCCCTGTAAAGTTCCACTAGAACTATGTAAATGTTTTGAAGAGCTTAAGGCTGGACTTCCATCTTATATTAGGCCTTTAGTGATTGATGTGTATTATCTTAATTTTATTTGGGAAAATGCAAAGAAAACTAATAGTGATTTTATTGTTGAATTTTACTCTGAATTTATAAACAATACTGTTCTTACAATACTTATGCGAAATTATAATTTCGTGAAGAATAATTTCATCAACGAAAATGATTTTAATAAGTTGGTGGAATACCTTTATGCTCGACTTGAAAAGAGAGATATCCTAACTAAGGTTAGAAATTTCGAAGAGTTGTCACATTTCCTAAACTATTCGAGGGCCTTTTATTCAGAGAAAGAGCTTGATGAAACATACGAAACTCTTGAAATTGATACATTGAGGAGATTTTTTGATAAAGGAAAATATTTTAACGAAGGAATTGAGCCTATTTTTGTGTACCTTTTGAGGTTGGATTATGAGGCAAGCTTGTTGCAAAAGCTTGCCTATGCCCTATATCATGGGGTAAGCCCTACAGAGATTCCAGAATTGGAGTTTGCTTATGAATAGGATCGCTTTTGTTGGAAGCAAAAGATTAGGGATACTTTTAAAGAGTTTTGGAATTGAAATGTTTGTTGTGGGTAGCAATGTTGAGTTTATTTCAAAGCTTAAAGAAATTACTAAAACTAATTCATACGGTATAATACTTACAGAAGAAAGCTATGCTTCGGCAGTTAAAAATTTTATCGCAAAGAAGACGTCACCTTTACCTGCTATTATGATGCTTCCTACTATTGAGTCGAGTGGCGAAACAGTCAAAATGATAGGAGAGGTTGTAGAGAAGGCTATTGGTATTAATATTTTAGGAAAAACCAGTGGAGGAAACTAGATATGGAGGAAAGAGTAGGTAAGATTGTAAAAGTAGCAGGGCCTCTTGTGGTTGCAAAAGGTATACCTAATGCAAAAATGTACGAGATGGTATATGTTGGAGAAAAGAGGCTCTTTGGCGAAATAATCGAAGTCAGAGGAGATATGTCCTCAATTCAAGTTTATGAAGATACTTCTGGAATTGGCCCAAATGAACCTGTCTTTTCTACCGGAATGCCCCTGAGTGTTGAGCTTGGACCGGGACTTATTGGATCTATATATGATGGCGTGCAGAGACCACTTGATGAGCTTATGGCAAGGTTTGGAGAGTTTGTTCAAAGAGGAATTTTTGCAGCACCACTCAATAGAGAAAAGCTGTGGCATTTTGTGCCAACTGTAAAAGTAGGAATGGAAGTATCTTCGAATGATGTTTTAGGAGAGGTTCAAGAAACTCCTTTGATTAAACATAAAATACTTGTTCCGCCAAATGTTAAAGGAAAAGTATTAAAAATTGTAAAAGAAGGCGACTACAATGTAGAGACAGTTATTGCAATCCTTGAAGATGGTGAGAAAAATATTGAATTAAAAATGTACCATAAATGGCCTGTTAGGCTTGCAAGACCTGTAAAAATGCGTGTTCCACCCGATGAACCTCTTGTAACAGGTCAGAGAACCATTGATATGTTCTTCCCAATTGCAAAAGGTGGTACTGCTTGCGTTCCAGGACCATTTGGAAGTGGTAAGACTGTTGTGCAGCACCAATTGTCAAAATGGGCTGATGCTGATGTAATTGTGTTTATTGGATGCGGCGAGAGAGGAAACGAAATGACGGATGTCCTTATTGAATTTCCTGAACTCAGAGATCCAAAATCAGGAAGACCGCTTATGGAAAGGACAGTTCTTGTTGCTAATACATCAAATATGCCAGTTGCAGCAAGAGAAGCATCAGTTTTTACAGGAATAACTATAGCCGAATATTATAGGGATATGGGTTATAATGTTGCTCTTATGGCGGATTCAACCTCACGTTGGGCTGAGGCAATGCGAGAAATGTCAGGAAGACTTGAAGAAATGCCGGGAGAGGAAGGATATCCAGCATATCTTGCATCAAGGATCTCGTCTTTTTACGAAAGAGCTGGGAAGGTATATGTGCTTGGTAAAGAAGATGTAGTTTCAAGTTTGAGTGTTATTGGTGCAGTTTCTCCTCCGGGAGGAGATCTTTCTGACCCTGTAGTACAGGCAACTTTAAGAACAGTAAGAGTCTTCTGGTCGCTTGATGCAACGCTGGCGTATGCAAGGCACTTCCCTGCAATTCACTGGTTAAGAAGCTATTCAATGTATGCAGATCAACTGAAGTCGTTTTATGATAAGAATGCAGGTGTTGGTTGGAATGAATATAGGGCAAGAGCACTTTCTATTTTAAGAAAAGAAGCAGAACTTCAGGAAATGGTTAGACTTGTTGGTATAGATGCTCTTTCTTCTCATGATAGGCTTACCCTTGAAATTGCTCGTTCTATAAGAGAAGATTTTTTGCAGCAGGATGCTTTTGATCCTGAAGATACATATACGTCTTTAAAGAAACAATACAAGATGATAAAGTTGATTTTTACTTTTGCAAATTTTGCAGAAGAGGCTTTGAAAAAAGGTATTGAATTAGAGAAAATTGTATCTCTTCCTGTAAGAATTGATATATCAAGAGCAAAATTTATTTCTGAGAAGAATTTAGAAAAGTTTGATGAAATTGAAGAAAAAATAAAGCAGTCATTTGATTCACTTTTAGGTGAGGTGCAATATGCCTAAGGAATATACAACCGCCAAAGAGATAGCAGGACCTTTGCTTATAGTTGATAATGTTGAAAAAGCTACCTATAACGAGATTGTAGAAATTAAAACGGCTGATGGCTCAATTAAGAGAGGTCAAGTTCTCGAAGTTAATGGAAATATGGCCCTAATTCAGGTTTTTGAAGGAACATCTGGTTTAAGTCTTGGTGAGGTAAAGGTTAAATTTTTAGGTCATGGCGTTGAGTTGGGTGTTTCCCCTGATATTTTGGGAAGAATATTTGATGGATCAGGTAAACCTATTGATGGAGCACCGCCACTAATTCCAGATAAGAAGCTTGATATAAATGGGAGCCCTATTAATCCATACGCAAGAGATTATCCATCTGAGTTTATACAAACAGGAGTTTCAGCAATTGATGGTCTAAATACGCTTGTAAGAGGACAAAAATTGCCTATATTTTCCGGTTCTGGATTACCTCATGCTCAACTTGCAGCTCAAATTGCAAGACAGGCAAAGGTTTTAGGAAAAGAAGAGAAATTTGCAGTTGTTTTTGTTGCAATGGGTATTACCTTTGAAGAGGCAAACTTCTTTATCAATAGCTTTAGAGAATCTGGTGCATTAGAGCGATCAGTTATGTTTATAAACTTGGGAAATGACCCTGTTATTGAAAGAATTGCAACTCCAAGATTTGGTCTTACGGCTGCTGAATACCTTGCATTTGAACTCGGAATGCACGTTCTTGTTATTATGACTGACATGACAAACTATTGTGAGGCACTTCGTGAAATCTCTGCGGCAAGAAAAGAGGTTCCGGGGCGAAGAGGATACCCTGGGTATATGTATACCGACCTTGCCACAATTTATGAGAGAGCAGGAAGAATCAAAGGTAAAAAAGGATCTATAACTCAGATTCCTGTATTAACAATGCCAGAAGATGACAAAACTCACCCGATTCCCGATTTAACCGGTTATATTACCGAGGGACAGATCTTCTTAAGTAGAAGCCTATATCAGCAAGGTATTTATCCTCCAATTGACGTATTGCCAAGTTTGTCGAGGTTAAAGGATAAGGGAATTGGTCCAGAAAAAACAAGAGAAGATCATGCAAGCATAATGAACCAACTCTTTGCAAGTTATGCAAGAGGAAGAGAGGCCCGTGAGCTTTTAACAGTTTTAGGTGAAAGTGCATTAACGCCTGTAGACTTACTGCATGTAAAATTTGCAGATGAGTTTGAAAGAAATTTTGTAAAACAGGGTGAATATGAAAATAGGTCAATAGAAGAAACGCTTGAAATAGGTTGGAAACTTCTCTCAATGCTTCCAGTTGAAGAGCTTAAGAGAGTAAAGCCACAGTTCATTGAAAAATATCTTTCAAAGTATCTTAAAAAAGAGGTAGAAAGCAATGCTTCTTAATGTAAATCCTACAAGGATGGAACTTCTCCGTTTAAAGGAGAGACTCGTCCTTGCAAAGAGAGGACATAAGCTTTTAAAAGACAAACTTGAAGGTTTGATGAAGAATTTTCTTGATGTTTCAAAGAGATATATTGAACTGAGAAAGGATTTTGATGAAAAATTTGTTTTGGCTTTGAAGAAGTTCCAAATTTCTACTCAAGATATAGAGGAAGATATGCTTGATTCCCTTTTAGAGGGGGGCAATTTTAGTACTGAACTTTCTTATAAGCTTGTAAATGTTATGAATGTCAAGTATCCTACGTTTAGCGTTAAAATGAGCGGTTCACCTATTGCCTATCCATATTCCTTGACACCTGTAATGCTTGATTATACTTTTCTTGAAATTCTCAAGCTTATTGAACGAATTATAGAGCTTGCCTCTCTTGAACAAGAACTTTATTCAATTGCTCTTGAAGTTGCAAAAGTCAGAAGAAGAGTAAATGCCCTTGAATATGTAATGATCCCTAATCTTGAAGAAACGATCAAATATATTGAAGGAAAATTGGAGGAGATGGATCGAGAAAATATAGCAAGGCTTTTGAAGATTAAGGATATTATAAGAGGACATTAAAAAAGTGCAAGTTGTAAGAAAAGAAGTTGCTTTTAAAGGAAGGCTCCTTTCAATAATTCTTAAGGAAGTCAAAAATAGAGATGGAAGTATATGGTTGCGTGAGGTTGTTACGTATGGCGGTAATGCTTCTTTTATAGTACCTTTTTATGAGGGGAAGTTTATATTTGTTAAGCAATTTAGACCTACACTTGAAGATTTTATTTTGGAGTTTCCCGCTGGACGGATTGAGGAAGGGGAAACTCCGTTTGATTGTGCAAGAAGAGAATTAGAAGAAGAAACAGGTTTTATACCAAAAAATTTGAGTTTTGTTTATGAATTTTACCCATCTCCTGGATTTGTAGATGAAAAACTCTATATGTTTTATGCAGATGATTTTGAACAAGGCAAAAAGAATTTAGATTTAGGTGAAGATGTGAGTATTACCTTTATTGAAAAAAACGAGGCCTTGAAGCTACTTGATAGTGGAAAGATTATAGATGGAAAAACTATTTTAGGGTTACTTTGGTTTAGAAATAGATTTGGCTAACAGAAAAATGCTCTCATTTTGGTATAAGTTAGGCAAAAAATATGTAAAGATAATGCCTGTATCTTTTGTTTATCTAACAGCAAAACTGTTAGGTTTTTTTTCATTTTGGTTTGATAGAAAAAGGAATTATGTCTTGAATAATATAAAGATAATAACAAATAAGAATAGGTTTAGTTTGTATAAACTTGGAATTGAATTTTACGAAAACTTTGCTTTGAACATTGCAGATTATTTTATAGTTGTTGTTAAGGGATTTGATAAGATAAAAATACTCACACCAAAAGAAGAAGTTTTTAAGAAACTTAAAGAACTAACTCAAAATGGCGGTCTTGTTATACCAACTGCGCATCTTGGAAATTGGGAAGTTGCTGGCGTTCTTGTTGGATCTCTTGGCTTTAAAGCTCACGGTATTGGTCTTCCCCAGCAAGATATTGAAGTTGAAAAGTTTTACGAAGAATTGCGCAGGAGATTCAATGTAATAGTCCACCCTTTTCAAGGGGGATTTCTTGGTGCATATAAGGCCGTTAAGAATGGCGAAATTGCAACAATTGTTAGTGATAGAGACATTAATAAAGACGGAGTTTGTGTAAATTTTTTTGGAAGGAACGTTTCCTTTCCCAAGGGCGCATCTATTCTTGCTTATAGAACAAAGGTAAAAAGTATTTTTGCTGCTCTTATAAGAGAAAATGGTTACTATAAGGTTTACTTTTCAGAAGAATTTGATATTGACTTTACGCTTCCTGAAAGTGAATTTTCTAAAAGGTATGTTTCAAAATTTGCATCTATATTAGAAGAATTTGTTAAAAGATATCCAACTCAGTGGTATCATTTTTTTGATTATTTTAAGGAGTATTCATGTTAATTGCAATTATTCCAGCAAAGGATGAGGCACACAACATAAAGGATGTTATTATAAAGACAAGAAAATATGTTGATTTTGTGCTTGTTATTGATGACGGATCAATTGATGATACAAAGACTGTTGCAGAAAGTGCAGGCGCATTTGTTATAAGAAATGAAGTAAATCTTGGTAAGGCTGATGCACTTAAAATTGGTTTTAGATATGCAATTGAGCATAATTTTGATACAATTGTTCTCCTTGATGCTGATGGACAACACGACCCAGACGAGCTTCCAAAACTTTTAAACAAGTTAAACGAAGGTTATGATATAGTAGTTGGTGCAAGAAAGTTTTTGCCACAATTAATGCCTCCTCTTCGAATCTTTGCAAATAGTTTCTCATCTTTTCTTGTTAGCGTTATTTGTGGTACGAAAATTCTTGATAGTCAATCAGGGTATAGAGTTTTAAGAGCAGAAGTTGCAAAGAAGATTAAATTCGAGACAAAAAGATATCAACTTGATACTGAGATGCTTATAAAAGCAGCTAAATGTGGGTTTAAGATTGCCTTTGTGGAGATAAATACTATCTATACCAATAGAGCTAAGAGTAAAATTAACCAGATTATTGATCCGTTAAAATTTTTATTTGTTACTTTGAAACTTGCTTTTTATAGATGCAAGAAATAGACATTTTAGATTACCATTTGCATTCTTTATTTAGTATTCCTTCAAGCCGTTTTATGGATATTCCTCATATGGTTGAATATGCAAAAATGAAAGGAATTACAATTTTGGGAACAGGGGATATTTTCCTTCCAAGATGGAGGAAAGAGATAGAAAATATTCTTTCCTTTGATAACGGATTTTATTATTTTTACGATTTCCCTTTCATTCTAACAGGAGAAGTAAATCTTACTTTTGAGAGAAACGGAAATAAAAGTTTTCATATTGTGCTTGCATTTCCAACTCTAAAAGATGTCGAAAATTTCCAAAAGGCTTATAAAGCTTTTTCTAATTTTGAAAAAAATGCACGTCCGAATATAAGACTTGAACCGAAAGAATTTTTGAGAATTTTAAAGGATGTAAACTCGAATATTCCAGTTATCTTAGCACATATTTTTACGCCTCATTACGGAGCTTTAGGCGCCTCAAATGGTTTTCGTGGTATAAGTGAAATTTTTGAAACGGATTTTATAGATAATTTGTTTATTGAGACAGGTTTAAGTGCTGATCCTAAAATGGTTTATTCTATTTCTGAGCTTGAGAATTATCCTGTTTTATCAAGTTCAGATTCGCACTCTCCTTTGCATATTGGAAGAGAGGCAACTGCTACAAAACACTCAAAAGGATTTGAGGAATTGTTCTATAATTTAAAGGATGTTTTATTCACCTTTACAATAGAAAACTTTCCTCAACTTGGTAAATATTATCTTGATGGACATAGGAAATGTAAATTCAAGACTCAAGATTTTTCGGTGTCCATCTGTCCTGTATGCGGGAAACCACTTACGAAAGGAGTATTACATAGAGTTAAGGAATTAAGCGATTCATACATTAGCTCAGGATTGTCAAAGATTAAATATTTCTATTATATTCCTTTGCAAGAAATTTTGAAAAGGTCATACAAAAAGAAAGAACAAGAGAAAATCTATCTCACTTTAATTTATGAATTTGGTAATGAGCTAAATTTATTGCTTTTTTCAGATCTTGATGATGTTGCGCATCTTGTTAATAATGAAACTATAATGTATTTAAATGAAATAAGAAAAGGTAATCTCATTTTTGATTGTGGATATGATGGTGTTTACGGAAACTGGGAGGTGAGTTTTGCTTAAGGATAGATTTGGGAGAGAAATATCTTATCTTAGATTCTCTGTTACTGAGCGATGCAACTTTCGGTGTGCCTACTGCAGTTCATATAAAGATGATGCAATTGCAAAAGAACCACCTCTTGAGGATATTGAATTTATTTTAAAAGGTGTCCGCACGCTTGGTTTTAAGAAGGTTAGAATTACAGGTGGTGAGCCTCTATTAAGAAGCGATATTGTTGAAATTGTAAGAATTGCTTCAAATGTGGGTTTTGAAGAGATCGTTTTGACAACAAACGCATATCGCCTTAAAGATCTTGCAAAAGATTTGAAAGAGGCCAAATTGACAAGGTTAAATATAAGTCTTGATTCCTTAAGAAGAGATGTATTTTCGCAAATTACAACTGTTGATAAACTTGATGATGTGATTTCAGGAATCGAAGAGTCAATAAAAGTAGGTTTAATTCCTATAAAAATAAATACAGTTCTTCTTAAAGGTATTAACGAAGAAGATATAGTGCCAATTGCTAATCTTACGAAGAACGAAAATATAATTGTAAGATTTATTGAGTTGATGCCAGTAAAAGGTAATCCATTTTTTGAAAGGCATTTTATGGCCTTTAAAAAAGCAATAGAAATTCTTGAGAAAGAATACACCTTAAAAAAAATAGAAGATTCAAATCATGAAGTTGCTAACTATTACCAAATTGAAGGTTTTAAAGGCAAGGTTGGTTTTATTGCTTCAATAAGTCAGCATTTTTGTTCTTCCTGCAATAGGTTAAGGCTTACATCTACATATAAGATTTATCCTTGTCTGTTTTCAACAATCAATATTGATATAAAAGATGCTGTAAAGAATAGAGATTTTGAGCTTTTGAGAAGCAAATTTGAAAGTGCTGTTTTTGTTAAACCTGCAGGACACGGGGAAATTAAAATTGGTTCGAAAGAATTCATTGAAAACATGAGAGAATTGGGGGGATAAAAAATGAGCCAATTTGATAAGAGCGGCAAAGCATACATGGTGGATGTAACAAATAAAGACGAGACTTTAAGGACTGCAAGAGCATTTGCAAAAATTTTACTTTCAAAGGAAACCCTTGAAAAAATAAAACTTGGTGACATTCAAAAAGGGGAAGTATTGACTGTTGCAAAAATTGCAGGTATTATGGCATCAAAAAAGACATCTGAATTAATTCCTCTTTGCCATCCTCTTAATATTACTTTTTCTGATTTAGCTTTTAGATTGGTTGATGAGCCTCCATCAATTGAAATTGAAAGTTTTGTCGAATTGAAAGCAAAAACTGGTGCAGAGATGGAAGCTCTTACGAGCGTTTCAGTCGCTGCACTGACTATTTATGATATGTGTAAATCAATTGACAAGAATATAGAAATAAGAGAGATTTATCTTTTAGAAAAGACTGGGGGAAAATCTGGAACTTTTAGAAAAGAAAAAAAGCTTGACTAAATTTTGAAATTTTGTATAATATTAAATTGCGTATTTGCTTAAGGAGGTATGATGGATAAAATTTTAGACCTTAGAAAAACAAAACTGAGTATACCTTTACCTAATTTGCTGAGTGTTCAAATTTCATCTTATGAAAAGTTTTTAAACGAGGGAATAGGGGAAATTCTTCAGAGGATCTTCCCTATAGATACAAAGAATATACGTGTAGAGTTTGTTTCATATTCTGTTGGTGAGCCTTTGAGGACTCCAGAAGATTGTATTAGGGTTGGAACTACATACGAGGTTTCAATTAAAGGTAGATTCAGATTGATCTATAAAAATACAGGTGAGATTAAGGAACAAGAGGCTCTTCTTGCTGATGTACCAAGAATGCTTCCTGATGGCACTTTTATAATCAATGGAAAGAAGAGAGTCGTTGTCCAACAGTTAATAAGATCCCCCGGTGTTTACTTTCAAAGTGAAAAAGATGTAGAGAGTGGTTTTACTAATTATATTGTTACAATCATTCCCGACAGAGGTAACTGGATGGAAATGGAAGTTGGCAAAGACAATGTGATGTACATTCGGCTGAAGAAGGGAATGAAAAAACTTCCTGTTACGGTAGTTTTAAAGGCGATTGGTTTTAAGAACAATGAAGAAATTCTCGAGAAATTCTATCAGACCATGACAGTTGACGTCATGACTACATCTCCCTTCTCATACGATGTCGTTATCGGTAAGAAGCTTGCCGAGGATATTAAAAACTCTGAAGGTAAAGTTATTATTAAGAAGGGGACAATTCTTCAAGAGGAATCTTTTGAAAAGTTGCGTGAAGAAAACATCCTACGTTATTCTGTCAAGGTTGAAGGTTATGACTATTGGGTGGAGCAAACGCTTAAGAAGGATAAAACCAATAACTCTGATGAAGCAAAAATCGAAATTTATAAAATTTTCCATCCAAAAGAAAGGGTGACGTTAGAAGCAGCTGAAGAGCTTGTTCATAATATTTTAATGGATCCTCGGAGAAATGAATACTATCCAGTTTCAAGATATAAAATTAATAAAAAATTTGATGTAAAAAGGGATGATCATATCCTCACAAAAGATGATTTTGTAGATATTATTTCGCACCTTATTAAAGTAAGAGAAGGCATTGAAAAAGAAGATGATATCGATAGCCTTGCAAATAGACGAGTGAGGACTGTCGGTGAACTAATTTCTGAAGAATTTGAGAAAGGCGCCTTGAAAGTTCAAAGAAGCGCAAGGGAAGCAATTGCAATTAAGAAGCCAGAAGAGATAACAATTCCTTCTATTTTTAGTAATAAAGCAATTACAGGTCAGTTGAGACAATTCTTTGGCGTAAGCCAATTATCACAGTTCATGGAAGAAACCAATCCCCTTGCATCATTAACTCATAAGAGAAGATTAACATCATTAGGTGCAGGCGGTTTACATAGAAAGAGAGCCGGAATTGAAGTAAGAGATGTCCACTCTTCACATTATGGAAGAATTTGTCCTATTGAAACGCCAGAAGGTCAGAACATAGGACTCATTAATTCTCCCACAATGTTTGCGAGTGTTAATGAATACGGCTTTATAACAACTCCATATAGGATTGTAAAAGATGGTGTTGTAACCAATGAAATTTTATATCTAACAGCAGATGAAGAGGAAAAATATATCATAGCGCAGGCAAACACTCCTGTTGATGAAAAGGGTAGGATTACTGAGGAATTAGTCATTGCACGAAAAAGAACTGAGTCAGGAGAAATCCTTCCACAACTTGTTTCAAAGGAGTTAGTTCAACTTATGGATGTGTCTCCTCAACAAGTAATAAGTCCTTCTGCATCACTCATTCCTTTTCTTGAGCATGATGATGCGAACAGGGCATTGATGGGATGCAATATGCAGCGTCAAGCAGTTCCACTGTTGGATCCTGATCTTCCAAGAGTTTCAACAGGTTATGAATCAAAAATTGCAGTTGATGACCTCGATTTACCTCTTTCAATGCATGATGGAATTATATCATATGTTGATGGCAGTGAAATTCATATTGTTCCAAATGATGCAAAGACCGTTGATGTTTCTGTTTATAGAGAAGCCTCTGATCTTAAGCAAAGTTTATTAAATAGAGCAAAACAAAAGGAAATTGTGCTTCTCGATATAAAACCCGAAATAGAGGATTATTATAAACTTGTCGGTGAAAAGATAACTCCTCAAATTGTAGATAAACTTATCACTCATGGCATTGAACAGATTTCAATAATTGATTCTGACAAAATTCAGAAGTTTTCAATTACAAATTGCTTTGAGAAAGAGCGTAATGACGATTTGATAGGTCTTGTTGCAAGAGAAACCATCGTGAACAAAAAAGGAAAACCCCTTATTGAAGAAGGACAGAAAATATCTGACACAAAACTGAATAGACTCTATGAGCAGAGTGGAGTTAAGGAAATTAAAGTTGAGGAGAATGGAGAAGTAGTTACAAAACCAGTGTTTATCTTGTCGTTGACTGCTTTGGGAAAAAATATTATTGGCAAGAGTCTATTTGGAACGCTTACAAATACCAAAAAAACGCTTAGGTTTGAAAAAGAGATAACAGAAGAGTTACTTCATGAACTCTATAGCAAAGGAATTACTGATCTTCTTGTTTATTCTCCACAGGAAGTTGAGACTTTTAATCTTGGAAAGATTAACGAGGATATCATTGACAGAGTTGTTGCAAAAGACTACACAAACGAAAAAGGAGAAGTTATTATTAAAGCAGGAGAACTTATAAATCTTGATAAACTCAGAAAACTTGCAGAAGCAGGTGTTAATAAAGTCAAAGTGAGAGAAGAGGTTGTTTATAAGTTAAGAAAATTTGAGAGAACAAACCAAGATACTTGCAGAAATGAAAGACCTATTGTTAAAAAAGGTGATATTGTAAAAAAGGGTATGCCTCTTGCCGATGGATATGCAACTAAGAATGGTGAATTGGCTCTTGGTATAAATGTACTAATTGCATATCTTTCGTGGTATGGCTATAACTATCAGGATGCTATTGTAATAAGTAGAAGGCTTGTAAGTGAAGATAAATTTACTTCTATTCACATTAAAGAATATACTGTTGAGGTTCATGAGACAGAACAAGGCCCCGAAGAGCTTACTCCAGATATAAGAGATGTTCGAAAAGAAGCTTTACGTTTCCTTGATGAAAGAGGAATAGTAAAAGTTGGTTCTAAAGTAAAACCAGGTGATGTCCTTGTTGGTAAAGTAACTCCATTCCCGGAAGAGGAAGAGTCAAATGAGGCGAAAATCTGGAGAAGTTTGTGGAGTAATCGAAACAGTAATTTAAAGAATAGTTCTTTTGTTGTGCCACCCGGAGAAGGTGGAGTTGTCATAGATGTTCAGGTTTTCTCAAGAGAAGAAGGATACGAATTAACAAAGAATGCTTTGAAGCTTATAAAAATATTCGTTGCAAAGAAAAGAAAAATTATTGTTGGAGACAAACTTGCAGGAAGACATGGTAATAAAGGTGTTGTAAGTAAAATTGTTCCTGAAGAAGATCTGCCATATCTTGAAGATGGTACAACTATTGATGTTATAGTGAGTCCCCTTGGAGTCCCTTCGAGAATGAATATTGGTCAGATACTTGAAGCAAATTTGGGGATTGCGGCAAGAAATCTAAATGTTAGAGTTGTAACCCCTTCTTTCATTGGTGCATCTGAAAAGGATGTTAGAAATCTCCTTAAGAAGGCAAACCTTGAAGAGTCTGGACAGATGACTGTTTATGATGGAAGAACAGGTAAACCTTTTGAATATAAAGTTACAGTCGGTGAAGCATACTTCCTCAAACTTAATCATCTTGCAGAGGATAAGATTCACGCAAGGGCAGTTGGTAAATATACATTAATAACTCAACAACCAGTTGGCGGCAAGGCGCAGTTTGGCGGTCAAAGATTAGGAGAAATGGAAGTTTGGGCACTTGAAGCATATGGTGCTGCAAATCTTCTCCATGAAATGCTCACGATTAAATCCGATGACTTAGAGGGAAGAAAGCGTGCATATGAAGCAATTTCTAAAGGTGTAACAATATTTGAAACTGGAATCCCTGAATCATTTAACGTATTACAGAGAACCTTGAGAGGTCTTGCAATTGACCTAAAGGTATTACCTACCAAGAAAGAGGAGAAGAAGGTTAAAGAACCTTTCTTACCTAAAATAACAACAAAAATAAATCTTGGAAAAATGGTTAAGGAGGAGTTAGATGAAGGCTCAAGCAACTAACAAAATTAGAAATGTAGTTCTTGTTTCTCACGGAAATGCAGGAAAAACGACTTTATTAGAGGCAATTCTTTTTAAGAAAAAGGTCATTTCAAGGATGGGAAGGGTTGAAGACGGAAACACTGTCTCTGATTATCAACCTGAAGAAAAGAATAGAAAATTTAGTGTAAGCTTATCCATTATTCCGGTTGAGCATAATGGAATAAAGATTAATTTCTTAGATACACCAGGTTATGCTGATTTCGTTGGAGAAGTATTAAGTGGAATAAGAGCTTCTGAGAATGCAATTATGCTTATTAACGCAACAAGTGGTATTGAAATTCAAACTAAGAAATACTGGAAGTTTTTAGAAAATGAAAATAAACCACGTGCGATTTTTATAAACAAAGTTGATGTTGAAGGAGTCGATATTGACCATATCGTAAAAGTAGTTAGAGATTTCTTTGGGCCAAAGGCAATTCCTATAAACTATCCTGTTTTTGAGGGCGGTAAATTTGTTAAAGTGGATTCAGTCTTTTCAAATCAGAACTTAGAGAATTTTAAGCATGAATTAATTGAGATTGCAGCAGAATCAGATGATGCTCTCCTTGAAAAGTATCTTGGTGGTGAAGAGCTTACCCAGGAAGAAATAAACAATGGATTAAAGAGTGCTTATACTAAAGGAAATATATATCCAGTGCTTTTTGGTTCTGCGATAGGACTTGTTGGTCTCGATGAACTTCTTAACTTTATAAGTGATGTAATGATGAGTCCAGAAGAGTTAGGAGAGGTAACAGGTATAAATCCAAATACAAGAGAAAAAGAAACAAGAAGAGTTGCATCAGATGAATTTCTTTCAGCATTTGTTTTCAAAACTTTGTCAGATCCATATGTTGGTAAGCTTTCGTTTACAAAGGTTTATTCTGGTGTTTTAAAATCAAACTCAACCGTGTATAACTCTTCAAAAGGTGTTTTGGAAAAGACTGGTCAGATTATATTTATGATGGGTGCAACTCAAGAACCTGTTGATGAGGTCATTGCAGGCGATATTGCAGTTATTACTAAACTTACAGTTACTCAAACAAATGATACGCTTTGCGATAAAGATAATCCAATTGAATTTCCAAAAATTGAATTCCCTGAACCAATGCTTACAAGGGCAATGAGACCGAAGACAAAGACCGATGAAGATAGAATGAGTATAGGCCTTTCTAAGATAACGGAAGAAGATCCTACAGTGAGGATTTCAAAAAATTTGGAAACGAAGGAGCAACTTATTTCAGGTATAGGCGAAACGCATCTTTCTGTTATTATGGAAAAATTAAGTGGTCGATATGGAGTGAATATTGAATTAACAATACCTAAGGTCCCATATCGCGAGACAATTACAACAAAAGTGAAGGTTGAAGGTAAATACAAGAAACAGACTGGTGGTCATGGTCAATACGGACATTGTTTCCTTGAGGTTGAACCGCTTGAAAGAGGTAAAGAGTATAGTTTTGAAAGTAGAATCTTTGGTGGTGCTATTCCGAAGCAGTATATCCCGGCGGTAGAAAAAGGCGTCAAGGAAGCAATGGAAGAAGGGATCCTTGCAGGCTATCCTGTTACGGATATTGGAGTTGCAGTTGTTGATGGATCTTATCACCCAGTAGATTCTTCAGAACTTGCATTCAAAATTGCAGGATCAATGGCCCTTAAAAAGGCACTTGAACAGGGAAATTCAATTCTTCTTGAACCAATTGAGAAAGTAATTGTGATAGTTGATGAGCAATATATGGGTGATGTTATTGGAGATCTCAACGCAAAAAGAGGAAGAGTTATAGGTATGAAGAGTGAGGGAGGAAAACAGATAATTGAAGCATATGTTCCGCTTGCCGAATTGCTCAATTACGCAAATGATCTCAACTCTATTACTCAAGGAACCGGCGAATTTAAAATGGAACATTCACATTATGAGCCTGTACCTCCAAAGATTGCCGAAAAAATAATACAAGAAGCTCAACACAACAAGAAAGAGACTGAAGAGTAATAATAGGGGGGTGAATCTTTTGAATAAAGCAGATATAAAAGCATTGAAAATTTTGCTTGCCTCAACTGAAGAGATCCTATCGTGGTCTCACGGAGAGGTTAAGCGAGGAGATACTTATAGTTATAGGAATTATCTTCCTGAACCTGACGGGCTTTTTTGTGAAAAAATATTTGGACCAGTACATTCTTATCAGTGCCATTGTGGAAAACTGAAGGGAAAGCAATATGAAGGTTTAAAATGTCCTAACTGTGGAGTTGAAATTTTACCATCAAGCGTAAGAAGGGAACGTTTTGGACATATTCAACTTGCAACACCCGTTGCTCATATATGGTACTTCAAGAACAACATAAACTATATTGCGCTTCTTCTCGATATGAAGTCTCAGGATGTAGAGAAAATTATTTATTTTGTAGCATATGTTGTAACAGATCCGAAGAAAACAAAATTAAGGTATAAACAAGTCCTCTCTGAAGAAGAGTACTACATGTATAGATTTGAAGAGAATCTTGATTTTGTTGCAAAGAAGGGCGGAGAGGCAATAAAAGAATTACTTGAGCATGTGGATTTGAATAAGTTAAGAGAAGAAGCCCTTTTAAAACTTAAAAGTGGTTCTTCGCAAGAAAAGAGTAGCGCAGTAAGACTCTTAAGTGTTGTTGAAGGACTTTTAAACAATAACAGAAAGCCTGAGGATATGGTTTTGACCGTTATACCTGTTATACCTCCTGATTTAAGGCCCTTGGTCCCGCTTGAAGGTGGTAAATATGCTTCTGATGATCTTAATGAACTTTACAGAAGAGTGATAAATAGGAACAATCGCTTAAAGAAATTATATGAAGTAAATGCTCCTGATATAATGCTTGAAAACGAAAAAAGGATGCTTCAAGAGGCAGTTGATGCACTATTTGACAACGGAAGAAAACCTTATCCTGTAGTTAACGCAAATAAGAGACCTTTAAGATCCTTAACAGATATCTTAAAAGGTAAGGAAGGTAGGTTTAGAGAAAACCTTCTTGGAAAGAGAGTTGACTATTCTGGAAGAGCCGTTATCGTTGTAGGTCCAGAATTAAAAATTGATGAATGTGGCGTTCCAAAAGAGATGGCACTTGAACTATTTAAACCTTTTGTGACTTTTGAACTCTCTAAGCTTGGATACAACAAGAAAAAAGCCAAGGAACTCATCGAGAATCCAACTCCAGAAGTTTGGAAAGCGGTTGAGGATCTTTCGAAAAATTATGTAGTTTTGCTTAACCGTGCGCCAACCCTTCATAGGCTTAGCATCCAAGCTTTTAAACCTGTATTGATAGAAGGTAAAGCAATCCAAATTTCTCCTCTTGTGTGTACTCCATTTAATGCTGACTTCGATGGAGACCAGATGGCAATACATTTGCCACTTTCCTTACAGTCCCAGATGGAAGCAAAGATGCTTATGCTTTCTTCTCACAATATACTTTCTCCTGCACATGGTGGTCCACTTGATACACCTGTTCAGGATATGGTTATAGGGATTTACTATCTTACACTATCAAAGAATGCTGAACCTAAAAGTAAACGTATATATGATAATCCACATCTTGTAGAGCTTCTTTACGAAAAAGGGCTTCTGAAGTTGCACGATAGCATCAGATTCAGTTTTAGAGGAAAAATTTTTAATACTACTGTTGGTAGAGTTATCTTTAACATGAAAATTCGCGAAGGTGTTTTTGATGGTGAAGATGACTATCCTTTCATAAACGAAGTAATTGGTAAAAAACAGTTAGAACGCATTATTTCCGAGTTTTATGATAGATACGGTCTTGTAAAAACAGACATCTTACTTGATAATTTGAAGGATATTGGTTTTAAGTTTGCAACATTTAGCGGAATTAGCATTGGTCTCGACGATATAAAAATACCTAAAGAGAGAGATAAAGTTATAAGAGAAGCACAGAAAAAAGTTGAACATATAGAGGCTCAGTACAACGAAGGTTTATTATCAGAATCACAAAGATATGAAGCGGTAGTTGAAATTTGGAGAAAGGCATCAGAAGAAATTCAGAAACTCGTCTTCAATAATTTTGATAACTTTGATCCAGTCTACATGATGGCAATATCAGGTGCTCGTGGAAGCCCAACACAAATAACACAGATGGCTGGAATCCGTGGACTTATGGCTGGTCCAACTGGTAAAATTATTGAGTTCCCAATTCTATCAAACTTGAGAGAAGGGCTCACAGTTCTTGAATACTTCCTTTCAACTCATGGAGCAAGAAAAGGACAGGCAGATACTGCGTTAAGAACAGCCGATTCAGGATATCTTACAAGAAGATTGGTAGATGTTGCCCATGGTATCATTGTTAAAGAAGATGATTGCTCAGTAAGAAGAGTTAAGGCAACTATGGTTGGAGATGAACTTATTGAGCCACTCTCTTCAAAGGTTATTCTTAAAGTGGCAGCTGAAGATGTTGTTGACCCTAATACCGGTATGGCATTTATTAGAAAAGGTGATACAATTTCTTCGAAGCAAGCATCTTTACTTGATAAGCTTGGAATATCTTCAATTCTTATAGAAGACTTTGTTAACGGTATTGATGTTTACCCAATTGTTGAAGGAAACAACTACGATAAACCTGTAATAACTCTTGCAGAACAAATCTGGGGAAGGTATGCAGCTGAAACAATCTATCCACCTATAACACCTAAAAAAGTTAAAGTTAACAAAAAGGCGATAGGTTATGTTCTTGCAGAATCTGTTTTTGATAATGGAGAGCTATTACTTGAAAAAGGAAGAAAAATAACAGAAGGTGTGATTGAAATTCTTGAGAAAGCAAAAGTTAAAGAAGTTGAAGTATTTGACGAAAATGTGGAACCAATAGTTAGAAGAAATGAACTTATTACAAAAGAAAAAGCAGAACTCATTGAAAGTCTTGGTATAAGGACTGTTAAAGTTCGATCGCCAATTACCTGTAATGTAGAGCATGGTGTTTGTGCAAAGTGTTATGGAGTTGATCTTTCAAATAGAGATATTGTAAAAGTTGGTGAAGCAGTTGGAGTGGTTGCAGCAGAGTCGATTGGAGAACCAGGAACTCAATTAACTCTAAGAACATTCCACACTGGTGGTGTAGCAAGTCAGGATATTACTCAGGGTCTTCCAAGAGTTGAGGAACTTTTCTCCGCAAGAAGTCCTAAGGGAAAGGCAATTGTATCTCCTGCAAAAGGAAAGGTTGAGGTCACTTCTGATAAGTTGAGACAACTCATTACAATTACAGGAGAAAAAGGTGAAAAAATAAAGATTCCAGCGCCACGTGATAAGAAATTGAATGTAAAAACAGGAGATTATGTAAATGTCGGTGATATATTAAGTGATGGACCCCTTGATCCACGAGAGATTCTTGACATTAAGGGTATTAATTTTACTGCAAGATATCTTTTGCATGAGATTGAAAAGGTGTATAAGTCTCAGGGTGTTGATATTAATATAAAACATATCGAAATAATATTGAAAAGGATGTTTGATAAAGTTGAAATTATGGATTCTGGAGATACTAACTTCTACGAAGGTGAAGTTGTAAACAAGGATGATGTTCTTAAAGAGAATAGAAAAATGAAGGCAGAAGGAAAAAGAATTGCTAAGTTCAGATTGTTAGTTCAGGGTATTACAAAGGCCGCACTCTCTTCAGACAGTTTCTTATCTGCTGCTTCCTTCCAGGAAACTCCAAGAGTTCTTGCAGAGGCTGCAATTAAAGGAAAGATAGACCTATTAAGAGGAATGAAAGAATCTATTATTGTTGGGAAAAAGATTCCAGCAGGTACAAATATGGATTTTGAGGATTAAATATGTTATTGACAATTAAAATAATTTTGCTATAATTTCAAATTGTGTGAAAGAATTTAATTAGGAGGAAATTGATATGCCTACTTTTAACCAATTAGTGAGAAGTCCGAGAGAAAGGACAAAAGAGAAGAGTAAGACACCTGCCTTGCAAGGGTGTCCTCAGAAGAGGGGCGTTTGTATTCA
Organism: Caldisericum sp.; assembly: GCF_049967455.1. NCBI lineage: Bacteria > Pseudomonadati > Caldisericota > Caldisericia > Caldisericales > Caldisericaceae > Caldisericum > Caldisericum sp. The sequence goes on from NZ_JBMFSR010000004.1 coordinate 90,956, forward strand.
AGTAAGAACAATGACCCCTAAGAAGCCAAATTCTGCTTTGCGAAAAATTGCAAAGGTGAGGCTTACCAATGGAGAGGAAGTCATTGCCTATATTCCTGGAATTGGACATAATCTCCAGGAGCACTCAATGGTTTTGGTACGTGGTGGAAGAGTTAAAGACCTTCCAGGTGTAAGATACCACATCATTCGTGGTGCATTAGATGCAGCAGGTGTGGAAGGAAGAATGCGTGGAAGATCTAAATATGGTGCGAAGAAGCCCAAAAAGGGAGGTGCATAATGCCTCGTAGAGGACCTGCCCCAAAAAGGGAAATTGAAGGTGACCCAGTATATAACAATGTAATGGTCGCAAAATTAATAAACAATGTGATGAAAGGTGGTAGAAAAAGCCTTGCAGAAAAAATTGTTTATGCTGCATTTGATATTTTAAAAGATAAAACTGGGAAAGACCCTCTTGAAGTCTTTGAGCTTGCTCTTGAAAAGGTAAGACCGTTGGTCGAAGTCAAACCAAGAAGAGTAGGTGGAGCTACTTATCAAATTCCTATTGAAATTGAAAAAGAGAGAGGGCAAAAACTTGCAATTAAGTGGATAATTCAAGCTGCGCGAAGTGTTAAAGGTAAGAGAATGGAAGAAAAGTTGGCAGACGAAATTATAAACGCATCTAACGAAACTGGCGCAGCATACAAGAAAAAGATTGATTTGCATAAGATGGCAGAAGCAAATAGGTCTTATGCTCATTTACGTTGGTAGGTGAAATTTATGCCGTATATTGATACCCCTCTTGAAAAAATAAGGAACATCGGAATCATAGCCCATATAGATGCTGGTAAAACGACTACAACAGAAAGAATTTTGTATTATACCGGCACAACCTATAAGATGGGTAATGTAGATGATGGTAATACGGTTACCGATTGGATGGTTCAAGAAAGAGAGAGGGGTATTACTATTACTTCGGCTGTTACAACATGCTTTTGGAAAGGACATCAAATTAATATTATTGATACGCCCGGCCATGTTGACTTTACGGCTGAAGTTGAAAGGTCGCTTAGAGTACTCGACGGAGCTGTGGTTATTTTTTCTGCCGTCGAGGGAGTTGAAGCCCAATCTGAAGCGGTTTGGAGACAAGCCACGATGCACAAGGTACCGAGGATTATTTACATTAATAAAATGGATAGACTTGGTGCATCGTTTGAAGATACACTCAAAAGTATTGATGAAAGACTTAATGTAAAAATTATTCCGCTTCAAATTCCTTTAGGAGAACAAGACGAGTTTGTTGGTATAATCGATCTTATTGAGGGCAAGGCTTACGTTTACACTTCAGAAACAGGTGAGGAATTTAAAGAAATTGACATACCACAAGAGTATAGTGAAAAGTTTGCAAAATATAGAGAAATAATGTTAGAGAGTGTAGCAGATGTTGACGAAGATGCTCTAGGGCTTTACCTTGAAACGGGTAATATCCCAAAAGATACTTTAAAACAAGCAATAAGAAGAGCCACTGTAAGTGGAGTTGCCTTCCCTGTTTTTGTGGGTTCTTCTTTTAGAAACAAAGGCATCCAGATGCTTCTTGATGGAGTATGTGACTATCTTCCTTCTCCTATTGATAGGGGTGAAATAATTGCAACAACTAAAGACGGAAGAACTATAACTTTAAAACCGGATCCATCCGGACCGCTTGCAGCTCTTGTATTTAAAGTAATGGCTGATCCTTATTCTGGAATATTAAGTTTTGTTAGAGTTTATTCTGGTACTCTTGAAAAGGGAAGTTATGTGTTAAATGCAACTACAAACGAAAAGCAGAGAGTTGCAAGGCTATTAAGGCTACATGCTAACAAACGTGAGGATGTTGATTATCTTAAGGCAGGCGATTTAGGAGCTATAGTTGGTGTGAAAAATGCGATTACTGGGCATACAATATCGGATGTAAATATGCCTTTAGTTCTTGAAGATATTAAGTTCCCTGAGCCAGTTGTTTCTGTTGCAATTGAACCAAAGACAAGAGCAGATCAAGAGAAACTCTCACAGGCACTTGCAAAATTTGCAATCGAAGACCCAACTTTCAAGATTAAATATGATGAGGATACATCTGAAACAATCATTTCAGGAATGGGTGAGTTACATCTTGAGATTATTGTTGACAGGTTATTCAGAGAGTACAACGTTGAAGCACGTGTTGGAAAACCTCAGGTTGCATATAAAGAGGCAATTGGTAGCTTTGCAAAGGCAGAAGGTAAATACATTAGACAAACAGGCGGACACGGTCAGTATGGACATGTCGTAATTCAAGTCTCTCCAATTGAACCAGATAAAGGTATCGAATTTGAAGATAAAACAAAAGGTGGGGTAATACCTAAAGATTTTATACCTTCAATTGAAGAAGGAATCAAAATTGCTTCCGAAAATGGACCTCTTCTTGGGTTTCCTGTTTATGGAGTTCATGTTGAACTAATTGATGGGTCATATCATCCTGTTGACTCATCTGAACTTGCATTTAAAATAGCAGCGTCCAAGGCTTTTAAAGATGCAGTGTCAATGGCAAGCCCATATCTTCTTGAACCAATAATGAGTGTTGAAATTATTGTGCCAATGACTTTCTTAGGTGAAGTGATAAATAGTGTTAATGCAAGACGTGGAAGTATAAAAGGTATGATTGAAAGAGGAAATACAGTTATTGTTCAAGCGCTTATTCCTCTTGAGAGTATGTTTGGCTATACAACAGTTTTAAGGACACTTACACAGGGTAGAGGATCTTTCTCGATGGTTTTCCATAAATATGAGAGAGTACCTACTGCTGTACAAGAAGAAATTTTAAAGAAAGCAAAAGGAGAAATTTAGGAGGTACAACATGGCAACTAAAGAAAAATTTGAAAGGGTAAAGCCACACGTAAACATTGGTACCATTGGTCATATTGATCATGGTAAAACTACCCTTACAGCAGCAATTACAAAGGTATTAGCAACTCTTGGTAAAACTCAACCCAAGAGGTACGATGAAATTGACAATGCACCTGAAGAAAAGGCAAGAGGCGTTACCATTAACGTCCACCACACTGAGTATGAAACCGAGAAAAGGCACTATGCTCACATTGACTGCCCAGGTCACGTTGACTACATCAAAAACATGATCACTGGTGCAGCTCAGATGGATGGTGCAATTCTCGTTGTTGCAGCAACAG
>NZ_JBMFSR010000005.1:0-48696 GCF_049967455.1 Caldisericum sp.
TGAAAATTCCCTTCGGAATGACACAACCAGTCATTTCGAACGAAGTGAGAAATCTCCTCCTTTGGGGAAGTTCGAAGGGGGACTTTTACCCCTTCGAATAATGGAGAAATCTCCGCTTTTTAATCTGGAAAGGGATACCCTCCTCAGCACTCTACCCAATAGTCCTTTGACTTTGGGATTTAAATTCGAAATGGGGTAACCCCCCTTTCTGATGGTTGATGGGAAACTTTTTTCCTTTTAGTAAATGGACATGTCTTCCTAAGTTTGACATGACAACCTGTGAGTTAGAAGCAACTTTAAAGGAATCGAGAGTTATTTATCTTTTTATAAAAAATTTAGAAGTCTATTTCATCTTTTTCAATGAGCTTATTGCAGGCATTGTTTTCATTAATAAATCCTTAAGCCATTCTTAAAGAATTTTGATAAAATAATTCTATGGAAATAATTCCTTCATATAGATTCTATTTGTACTTAAAATTACTTGTAAATGCTCCTAAGAGAGTAGTCCTTATGAGTCCAAAAGAGGACTTAAATATCTTATACAAAAAACACATTGAGGAAGCAAAACTTTATTTACCTTATGTTGATAATAATTTAAAGGTACTTGATTTAGGAAGTGGTGCAGGATTTCCTGGGATTCCTCTTGCAATAATGAAACCTCAAGCTCAATTCTATCTTATCGACAAAAGAAAAACTCATACGGATTTTTTAGAATTTGTTGCAAAGACTCTCAATCTTCAAAATGTAAGTGTAATTAACCTTGATGCCACGCTTCTTAAAAGAAATAAGATCATTTTTGATGTCGTTGTTGCGAGGGCAGTTAATAGAATTGATACAATACTCTCCTGGATTAAGGAAAATCTGAGATCAGAAGGAGTCGTTGTGCTTGGAAAGAAAAAAGATGTAGAAGAAGAACTTAAATACATATCATATCCTTTTTATTTAAAAGAACTCAAAGAGACTTCCTTTGGTTATCTTGTGGTAATTAAGAAGTTATAGGTGTGTTTCTATAAATTCCTTTGTGTAATTATTTATTAGGTCTTTATCGTAGTCCATTGTGGCAACATGATATGAATTCTCAAGATAGATAACTTTTACATCTTTTGAACTGACATTTTTCAAAGTATAGTCAACATTTTCAAGTGGTACAACATGGTCTTCTTTCGATTTTAAAATGAGAAGTGGTTGTTGTACTTTTGAAAGATTCTTTTGGATAACATTTAAGAGTTTAATCATCTCATATGCGCCTCGTGTTGGTGTCCTATCGTATGCAGGTTCTTTTACGTTTGGATCTTTTATATCTGAACCAATTGCAGGCATCGATTTTATAAAGAGACTTAAAATCGGAAGAAGCTTAACCTTTGGATCATTCACTATGACAACATGATTTATGAGAATTCCGCCTTTCACCTCAGTATGATTTTCAAGCATATAGAGAGTTAGTGCGCCACCCATGGAAAGGCCTGCAACAAAAATGTTTTTTGTCCTATCTTGAAGTTTTTTATAGGCACTTTCAACATCGTTAATCCAATCGGTGTATTTAACCTTATTGAGGTCTTCCCATTTAGTTGCATGTCCACTTAATCTTGGTGCTTCAACATGATATCCAATATTTGCAAGATATTTTGCAAGATAAATTATGCTTCCAACTGTTCCTGTAAAGCCCTGTAAAACAAGGACACCTACATCTTTATTACCCACACTACTAAAAGGTTTACCTTCTTCCCAAATTTCTGTCATTCTTTCCTCCTTGTGGGTAAGATTATGAATATTCCCCCTACTATAAGAAGAATTGGTATAATGTATCTTTTTACACTAAACCAGAAAATATCTTCAATTGCAAGAGCTTTAGGAAGAAATATTAGAAGTGCTATTGCTGTAAAAATAATCCCAGTCCAAATTGCCTTTATAGAAAATTTGACAACACTTCCATAGATTAGGTAAGAAAGCCCAACAGAAAGTGCTAAAAGGAAAATTACATTTAGAGTATCAAAGGGCAGAATATTAAATTCTAGGGTAAGCAAAGAAAGTCCAAATAAAAATACAACTAAATACGAAATAATCTCGTTTTTGTGAGAGTATCCCCTCATTGTAAGAAATGCAAAACCGATGAGTGTGAAGAAAATTGCAACAAATAAACCAAATGCATCATGAATTGTTGCAACTTCTTTGATAAGCAATGTAAGACCCAAAGAGATTACAAGTATTCCTGAAAATACTTTACTTTCTGTTAAATTCATATCAACCTCCTATATCCTTTCTGTATAGAAGTGAATTGAAAGAACCTGTGGACCCGTGTGAGTTCCTATAACAGGTCCGAGTTGTGTCAATGATACTGACTTATTAAATTCCCTTTCAACAAAATCTCTATATTTTTCTGCTTCTTCGAGATTTTCACCATATGCTACAGTAATGTATTTTAAACCTAATTTTTCCACTTTTTCTTTTGTAAGCTCAATCATTCTTTCCTTGCCTTTTTCAAGTGTACGCGGCTGTTCAAGGACATTTACTACACCTTCGTCAAAGAAAAGTATCGGTTTAATTTTTACAACAGTTCCAAGAATTGCCTTTGCTTTACCAATTCTTCCAAGGCGAGCAAGCCAGAATAGATCTGGAACAAGGAAGTAAATATTCATATGCTTGTATAGTGTAGAAGTTATTTTTAAAACATCTTGCAAAGGCATATTTTCCTCATAGAGCATCTTTGCAATTTCTAATATTTGATATCCCAAGCCCATAGAGGTGAACTTTGAATCAAAGATGTAAATATCGTTACTTCCTAATGCTTCTTTTGCAGCATTCGCTGAATTAAGAGTACCAGATAAGCCTGCTGAAATATGAATTGATATAATTTTATATCCTTCTTTAAGAAGTTCTCTATAGACTTTTTCAAAGTCTTCAGGTGCAGGTTGTGTTGTTTCTGGAAGAATGCTTGTTGTATGAAGCTTTTTGTAGAATTCGTCATGGGTCATATCTATGCCTTCACGATAGACTTCATCACCGAATCTTACATACAAAGGCACGACTTTAATATCGTACTTTTCAAGGTATACTTTTGGCATATAGCATGTTGAATCAGTTACGATTTTTACTTTTTCCATCATTTACCTCCTTATTTTACAAACGACGCCTATTCCTAAAAATTCAGGACCGAGATGTGCTCCAAGCACAGGCCCTATTCTATACTTTGTTACCTTTTGTCCAAAGGCATCTTCAACTCTTTTTCTAAATTCTTCACCCTCTTCAACATTTGCTCCATATATTGTATCAACATATTCAAATCCATCAAATTTATTTTTAAGACCTTTTACTATATTTATGAGTTCTTCTGTTGAGCCTTTTCTTGTTCTTCCTAACTTGTAGAAATCAATTCTGCCTTCATTAAGGTGAACTATGAAATATAACTTCAAAGCAGTCGATATCTTGCTTTGAAAATGGCTTATGCGTCCACCTCTTTCAAGGTATTGGATATCCATTGGGAGAAAAAATCCGAAAATCCTTGAATAAGACTTTTCAATTTCTTCTGCAATTTGCTCTCTTGTATAACCCTTGTTTGCAAGGTCATATGCGAGAAGCACTTTTCTTAAAAGGTTTGCAGACGAAGATTTTGAATCTATTACAGTTATCTTATCAGTTTGGAGCAGCGTTTTTGCTGCATTTGCAGAATTAACTGTGCCTGAAAGTCCGGTTGAGATATGTATTGAAATAATCTCGTGTCCTTCGTCAAGTAAAGGCTTGTATGCATCTATAAAATCTTGTGGCGAGGGTTGAGACGTTTCAAATCGTTCACCACTTTTAAGTCTTTCATAAAATTCATCGTCAGAGATTTCAATTCTCTCTTTCCATTGGCCTCTCTCGTTTTTAACATACAGGGGAACAATCTTTATGTCATATTTCTTTAACTCGTCATCGTTAAAGTATGCTGTTGTATCTGTTACTATTTTTATCATTAAATCCCTCCTATAAAGTAATATATGACAACTGTCGAAAGCATACCAATCAATATTCCTGTGATAAATTGCCCAATTGTATGATCTTTAAGTGTAATTTTGAGGTAGAAAGCAGGTATAAGCAAAAGATAAAGAAGGCTTCCTTTTAATCCAAAAATCGCTGTAAGTATTGTTGCTGGTCCTGCAATAGATGTTGCGTGTCCTGAGGCCTTGTAGCCTAACAAATTGGAAACTCCAAGTATGATACCCGCTAAATTGTAGGAAAGAGATATAAAAATACTTACCTTATTGCATTTTAGAATCAAAATTACCACAAGACCAGTTAAGAAACTTATCATATTCACTATAAATGATAGGCGTCTTTCTTTTTTAAAATCCCATGGATATCTTATGAAAGATAGAAACGACAAACTTGGGAGTAATGAAAAGAATGTAATTAAAAGTAAAAATTCAAGATTATTGATGAGGTTTGAAAGCCTTACAATTGTGATAACAAAAAGGGCAACAGGTTGTTCTGAAATTAAAAAGGTTAGCATCCTTTTGAATCTGTTATCCATTCTTATCTACCTTTGGAAGAATTATTCCTTCTTGATTCTGGTATTTTCCGTGTCTATCCTCATATGAAACTTCGCACGGTTCATCTCCTTCAAAGAAAAGAACCTGAGCAATACCTTCGTTTGCGTAGACTTTTACAGGAAGGGGTGTAGCGTTTGAGATCTCTATTGTTACAAACCCATTCCAACCGCTTTCTAACGGTGTGATATTAACAATGATGCCACTTCTTGCATATGTGCTTTTTCCAAGGACTATGCAATGGACATTCTTTGGGATTCTAAAATATTCTACACTTTTTCCAAGTACATATGAATTTGGAGGAATAATCACAAAGTCACCTACATAATCTTGGAGAAGGTCTTTATCAAACTTTTTTGGGTCAACTATTGCAGTTTCCTTTCCTATTGCACCTGTAAAGACTTTAAATTCGTTTGCAATACGCATATCATAGCCGTAGGAAGAGAGTCCATATGAAATTACACCGTGGGATTCAAGATGATCAACAAACGGTTCAATCATCTTTTCTTTGATAGCCTTCTCTTTTATCCACTTATCACTTTTTAGCCCCATGTTATCTCCTTTATGTTTTTAATATTATAGTTAAAGTAATTTTTTTGCAAAATTTCCAAAATAACATTTGAAAAATTATTAAAGCTACGCGGTTTTTAAAATTAATTTTTAGTTATTTTGCAGTGTTGATTGACTTGTATGATTTAAAGAAGGCTATGGAAACAGAAAAGAAGAAAAATGATGCTTGCAACCCTATTAAATTTAATAAAATTTAAATCGAAAAACTTCAGAAATAGTTCAAGGCATAAGCAATTTTAGTATAATTTGGAAAATTCAAAGAATTGTTTTACAATATAAAGGTGAATTTTTTGCATAAGTGGGTAATTTGTGCCCACTTTTTGTTTTAGAAAAATATGGAAAAGATAGAGAGTATTGTAAGAAAAAACGCTGAGAGATTTAATATGATGGTGATAGAGTTGTCTATCACTGGTGATACAATTGAAGCAATTGTTTATAGAAGAACCAAAAGCGTTACTGTTGGTGATCTTGAAGAACTTACAAGAGAGATACAGCGTGATTTGAAGGCAATTGGAATTGAAGGTGTTTATGATATTAACCTTTCAACTCCAGGACTTGATAGAGTTTTGAAAGATAGAACTGAGCTTGATATTTTTGAAGGGCGAGAAGTAAGGTTTACTTATGAAGATGAAAATGGACAGACCGTGAGCAAAGAAGGTATCTTGAGAGGAAATACAGGAGACAATGTGAATTTTGAAATTGATGGTGTTAAATTTTCCGTTCCCTTTTCAAAGATTATAAGGGTTGCATTGTTTGAAAGAATGTTTGAAAAAAGAAAAGGGGGTAAAAAGTGATAGACATAGAAACCTTAAGAAACATTGAAAAAGAAGAAGGTATTCCTAAGGAAGAAATTATTGAAATAATAATTGAATCTATTAAGGAAGCCTATAAAAAGCATTTTGGTGAGGAAAATTCTGTTGTGAAGGTGAACCTTGCAAAGGGCGAGATAAGACTATACGCAGAGAAAACCATTGTTGAACATGTTATGAATCCCTTAGCCGAAATTTCACCTAAGGAAGCACTCAACTTTACTGATAACCCAAAGGTGGGAGAAAAGGTGCTTATTGAAATCCCCATAAAGATGCTTTCCTCATCTGCGGTTATGGCCGCAAGACAGGTGTTTATGCAAAGAATTGCCGAAAGAAGAAAAGAACATTTAGTAAACCTTTTCGCAAACAAGCAAGGTACAATTGTAAAAGGACGAGTTACAAGGATTAAAGGAAGAGGTTCCATAGGTATAAGCCTTGAAGAGGGTATGCAAACAGTTGAAGGAATTCTTCCAATTGAAGAACAAATACCTAATGAACATCTCATAAGAGGAAAGGAATACGATGTCTATGTTAAAGAAGTTAGAATTGGTGACAGGAATCCTCTAATAGTTCTTTCAAGGGCAGATCCTAATTTTCTTGCAAAACTCCTTGAAAGAGAGGTACCAGAGATTTCACAAAAGATAGTTGAAATAAAAGGGATAGTGCGTGTACCGGGTGAAAGAGCTAAGGTTGCGGTATTGAGTAAAGATCTTCATGTGGACCCAGTTGGAGCGTGTATTGGACCAAAAGGCACAAGGATAAATAGCGTGTCGAAATCATTAAACTTTGAAAAGATAGATATTATAAGATATAGCCCTAATCCGGAGGTTTTCATTGCAAATTCTTTAAGCCCCGCTGAGGTTAAGAAAGTAGAAATTATTCCTAATACAAAAGAAGCAAATGTGTATGTTGAAAAAAAGGAAGCCCCTGTTGCAATGGGGAAAGACGGGGTAAATGTTGCACTTGCATCCAAATTAACAGGGTACAACATTCATCTTGTGGAACTGGAAGAAGGTGAAGTAAATGAAGAAAGAAAGTAAGCAAGGGAAAAGGGTTTATGAGCTTGCAAAGGAATTAGGATTGAAGTCTCAAAATCTCATGGAAATAATGCAGGAGTTGGGAATTCCTGCTAAGAGTACCCTTTCTACAATAGATTCTGAGTCTGTATCATTAATTACTGATTATGTTAACGAGTTGAAGCATAAGGCTCAAGAACAAAAACAAGAACTCGAAAGCATTCCAGATAATATAACACTTGATGAATTTTGTGTATACTTCAACATCCCAATCGAAGAAGTAAGAGAAAAAATAATGAAGTTTGGACTCCCTTATAAACCCTCTTACAGGTATTCAAGGCAGGAAGTGCACTATCTTGCGCAGGAATTAGGACTTAAGACTCCTCCATTTCTTGACGAAGAATTTAAAAAGCGTTTTGTAAAACGTGCCCCAGTTGTAACAGTGATGGGTCATGTTGATCATGGAAAAACAACACTTCTTGATGCTATAAGAAAAACAAATGTTGCAGCAAGAGAAAAAGGTCAGATAACTCAGGCAATCGGTGCCTCTACTGTAAGGATAAATGGAGAAGATATTATTTTTATTGATACACCGGGGCATGAAGCTTTTACCGAAATGCGACTTAGAGGTTCGCTTGTCACTGATATTGTTATCCTTGTAGTTGCAGCAGATGAAGGTGTTAAAGAGCAGACAATAGAATCCTTAAACCATGCTAAAGCAGCAAAAGTGCCAATAATTGTTGCAATAAACAAAATAGACAAGCCAGGCGCGGATCCAGAAATGGTAAAGCATCAACTTGCAGATAGAGGACTTTTACCAGAAGAATGGGGTGGACAGACTGTTTATGTGCTTGTCTCAGCAAAAACTGGACAGGGTGTTCAAGATCTTCTTGAAATAATAAGACTTGAAGCAGATCTGCTCGATTTGAAAACTAATCCAAACACAATTGCGTCAGGAACAGTTATTGAGTCTAAGATTGATAAAAATGTTGGTCCACTTGCAACAGTTATTGTGCAAACAGGAACATTGAAAGTTGGTACATATTTGAGGGCAGGTAATACCGTTGGTAAAATTAGATTCTTGAAAGATACATTTGGTAAAAGTGTCAATTTAAGTCCTGCTGTTTCAGCTGTTGAGATTGCAGGTTTAGAGGAGATTCCAGAGGCAGGAGAGATCTTCTATGAACTTTCAGGTATAGAGGAAATGCGTGAAGAAAAAGAAAAAATAGAAGAGGCAAAGAAGAAGGCAAAAGAAGAAGGGCGTGTTCCAAAAACTCTTGAGGAGCTTTTGAAAGAGATGGAGGAACGCGAGGAAAAACACCTTTATGTTATTCTCAAAGCAGACACTCAAGGGTCTCTTGAGGCAGTAAAAAGGGCAATAAGTGAGATAAAATCGCCAATTCCAATTGAAATTGTACACGAGGGTGTTGGTGGGATTGTCAAAAGTGATGTGCTCCTTGCATCAGCCTCTAAAGGTTTTATTCTTGGATTTAACGTAAGGCCTGTTCAAGAAGCGATAAATGAGGCAAAATCAAGAGGAATTGAAATAAGAACCTATGATATTATATTTGAACTTGTTGACGAGATTGAGCGGCTTTTGAAAGGTGCTGAGATAAAAGAGACAAAGGAAGTCGTTGTTGGAAGAGTTACAGTGAAACAAACATTTAAGGTTCCCAATGTTGGAACAGTTGCAGGATGCCTTGTTAATGAAGGGAAAATCTACAGAGGGGCAAGGGTTAAGGTTATAAGAAATAATACTGTTATTTATACAACTGAGGTTTCATCACTTAAGAGATTCAAGGAGGATGTAAGAGAGGTTGTTAAAGGATATGAGTGTGGCGTTGGTTTGAAGAACTTCAATGATATAAAGGTTGGAGATGAGTTTGAAGTAGTTGAGGTGCAAGAAGTTTAATAGATGCCACTTTATATTTGCCCAACACCTATAGGTAATCTTAAAGATATAACCTTAAGAGTTCTTGAAGTACTCAAAAGCGTTGACTATATAATTGCAGAAGATACAAGAATTACAAGAAATCTTCTCAATAAATATGAAATAAAAACACCTCTGAAGAGTTTTCATTCATATTCAAATAAAAGAGTTTTAGAGAATATTGTTGAAGATCTAAAGTTTGGTCGATCAATTGCTCTTGTTTCTGACGCAGGCACTCCATGTATTTCTGATCCAGGCTATGATCTTGTAAAAAGATGTATAGAAGAGGATATTCACTTTGAAGTTTTACCTGGGCCAAACGCAGTGCTCCCTGCAATTATTTTATCTGGCTTTCCACCAGATAAATTCTTCTTCTATGGATTTCTTAAAAGAGCTGAAGGCAAAATTAAAAAGACATTTGAATACTTTAAAGAGTTTGAATACCCTGTCGTTTTTTATGAATCTCCATATAGACTTGTAAAGGTTCTTTCAATAATGAATGACATTTTTGATTCTAACCGTTATGTTTCAGTTGTAAGGGAGATTTCAAAGATTCATGAAAGTGTTGTGAGAGGCTCTGTTAAAGAGGTTTTGGAATACTTTAAGGCAAATCCGCCTAAAGGTGAAATTGTAATTGTTTTAGGTGGAAGGGACATGAAAATATAAGAAAGGGGGCAAAAGCCCCCCAATCTTTTATAGTTTAATAAACTATGGTTTCCAGTTTACTGCAGCATAAGCATTAACAAGTCCATAACCGTAGTATTTATCCCAACCTTTTGCTCCAAGGTCTTTTGCAGTTGATTGAAGTGCAGTTCTCACTTGTTCATTTGTAAATTCTGGATGAACCGATAGCACTAATGCTGCAACTCCTGCAACATGTGGAGTTGCCATTGAAGTTCCTTGGAAGAAGTAATATCCAAAACTTGTGGGACTTCCTGAGAATGTTTGTTGTAATATTCCATCGCCATAGCCATCTTTGTTTTGGTCAACTGATGTATCTCCGCCCGGTGCAACAAGATCAAGTGCACTTCCATAGTTTGAATATCTTGCTCTTGTTCCATCAAATCGAGTTGCTCCAACTGCAATGCATTCTGTATAGGCTGCAGGATAGCTTACCAAAGGCTTTCCGTCATTTCCTGCGGCACAAACAATTACAACACCTTTGTTGTATGCATATTTAATAGCATTGTAAAGCGTGGTTGAGCCTTGGCTTCCTCCTAAACTCATATTAATAACTCTTGCACCATGATCTGCTGCCCATGTAATGCCGTTTGCAATTGCATCATAGGTTCCTGAGCCAGAGCTATCAAGCACCTTTATTGGGAGGATTGTAGCTTCATATGCAATACCAGCGCAACCTGTACCATTATTTGTTGATTGAGCAATTGTCCCACAAACATGTGTCGCATGTCCATTATCGTCGTTTGCGTGAGTGTCATTATTTACAAAATCATAGGCATTTGCAGTGTCAAACTTTGTATTTGCAAGATCGGGAGCAAGAGCATACTGAGTGCCTGTTACAGGATCAGTGTAATTTTCGTAAGCAACCCCTGTGTCGATTATTGCAACTTTTACACCTCCACCTCTTGTGATGTTCCAAGCTGAAACAGCCTGAATGCCGTAATTAGATGCATATCCATTGGATAGCATTCCATAATCATATAAATCCCACTGGTATGGTGAGAACATCGGGTCATTTGGCTCTGCAAGTGCATGTGCAATAAAGTTTGGTTCAATGTAGGCAATATCTGGATCGTTCTGCAATAATTCTTTTATTGAATCAACTGTTTTTCCTTGAGGCAATGAAAATACTGCAAAGTTCTTAAGACCGATTCTTTTTACTTTTAAGGATTTTGAATTCTCGAGTGCTTTAGCCTTTAATCCAACATTAATCCCATCTTTAAATCCAACGATAAACTCACCGGTTGCAACCTCATTCTTAATTGAGAGTGGTTCTCCACCAACAAATAAGGGTTCAGCACTTTTTACTTGGACAAACACTGTAAGCAACAGTGCAACCAAGATCAAGCTTACTAAAACTTTCTTCATGCTCTCCTCCTTGCAAAATTTTTGTTATTATATGAAGTTTTATTTTTAAGTCAATACTTTTTAAATTAGTTTGCCAAAAACCATCTTTAATATAAAATATCCTTGAAGGTTAAAATGGGATTTAAAAAATGGTTTATTTCGTTTGCACTGCAAGGTGCATCGATCTCTCTTTTTAATATAGTTATAAGTTTGTATGTGGTAGTTGCTCTAAGGGGCAATGTACAAAGTGCATCTATTGCAGTTGCACTATTTTCGTTTGGAAACCTTTTAGGCTCAATTTCTGCAAGTATCATATTGGATAGAATTAAAAGAATTTCTGTCTTGATATATACAAGTTTTTTCCTTGCATCTTTTATAATAGTTCTTATGGCTTTTGTTAAATCTATCTTTATTTATTATCTTTTTTCAATCATACTTGGAAATGTAATTTCTTTCACTGGTCCTGCAATGACTCTACACCTTTCGAAGATCGGAGATGAAGGCTTTGTAAGAAGGCAAATTAATAATTTAAATCTCTTTAATAGTGTTGGTTCGACTTTCGGTATGCTTTTTGGAAGTTTTGTGCTTACCATAGTGAAGAGCCTAAATGATATACTTAAGCTCAAAATGATCTTTTTTATTGCTTCAATTCTTCTTCTTTTAAGTTCTTTTTTAACCATTGAACGAGGTGCTTTAAAGGTTAAAGTTATACCGAATCTCCGTACAACCAAGATTTTATTCCTTAAAGTTGCAAATTTTGCAAGTGAATTCTTTAAAGTTGTGGATTTAAGAAATCTACCAAGGAATATGAGACTTATTACTATGGCTGTTTTTATGGCATTTTTTGGTGCAAACCTTGTATTCTCAATATTTACTGTATTTTTAAAGGAAGTATTCAAAGTATCATCTCAGCTGATATTCCTACTTTATTCGGCAAACAGTTTTGCAGGTAATATCGCCTTTTTCTTAACAGGAAAATTGCGTACGACCAAATATGATCGACTCTTTATAAGGTATGTCTTATTTTTAAGAGGTATGCTTTTCATTCTAATTGGAATTTTTGTTGTATTTAAAATCGATTTCATGAAAGTATTTATCTATTTAAGTTTTGTTTTCTTCGGTTTTACTTGGCCTTTTCTTTACATTCCTTTAACGCTTGAAATCACAAATCTTACACCTCACAAAGAACGTGGTAAAGCTTTAGGAATTTTTAACATGTCAATCAATTTTGCTGTAATTCTTGCCTCATTTGTTGCGGGATTTATTGCACTTCACCTTGGCTACTTTGCTACATTTATAATAGGAGGCACACTCCTTGTCTTAGGAGAGCGCCTCTTTTCAAGAGTATTTTCTTAACTTAGGAATGCATTAATTACGTTTCCTTTACTAACTTTGACTCCTAATTCTTCGAATGTTTCTGCAATTTTTGAAACTGCAACTAGTAGTTCGTCTTTCGTAATGCTTCCCATGTGTCCGATTCTAAAACCCTTTCCGTAGAGTTCTGCAAGCGTATTTGCAATAACAACTCCATGATCTTTTAATCTTCCTCTAAATGTTTTATCATCAATTCCCTCAGGATATAGGAATACTGATAGCGTTGGTGCAGGTCTTTTTGCAACAAGCTTTAAACCTAACTCATTCATTGCGTTTCTTACTCTTCTTGCAAGGTCTTCATGTTTTTTAAAATAATTTTCAAGCCCCATATCAAAGATATCTTTTAAAGATTGATGAAGTGCAAAAAATAGATTAACGGATGGTGTTGCAAAATATTTTGTGCCATCTTCCATAACAGGTATCCATTTTAAAATATCACCATAATAAGTACGTGGCTTAATTGAATTCCTTTTTTCGATTGCTCTTTTTGAGAAGGTAAGAAGCGTTAGTCCTGGTGGTGTTGCAAGTGCCTTTTGCGAGCCAGTTAAGATTACATCTATTTTCCAATTATCGAACTCCTCTTTTACTCCCCCAGTTGCACATACGCCATCAACTATAAATAGAGTTTCAGGACTTACTTCTTGAAGTATTTTTGAAACAGTTTCAACATCTGCAAGCACTCCTGTTGATGTATCAACATGAGTTAAAGTTACTGCAGTATAGTGTTTTTCTTTGAGTGTTTTTCTTAGCAATTCAAGATCTACGTGTTCGCCTGGGTTTGCCTTTATCTTGTCGACTTCTATTCCAAGATGTTTTGCGAGTTCTTCAAATCTATCGCCAAAATATCCATGTGATAACACGAGAAGATTGTCCTTTTCCCCAAGAATGTTTGTTATTGCCATTTCCATACCCAAAGTTCCCGATCCTGTTATAACAAATGGAAAACCATTTTTAGTTCCAAAAAGATTCTTTACATAGGACAATGTCTCTTTAAGCAAATTTGCAAATTCAACACTTGTATGTGAAATAACGGGTTTTGACATTGCGTCAAGTACATCATCACTTACAGGAGTTGGCCCTGGAATTAGTAATAATTCTTGCATAAGTTTACCTCCTTTTTATTTTCTATCAAAAAACGGATTTTTACCCGAAATACTCAAAGGTATGCCATACGCAATTATTACATCTTCGCCAAGAATTTTCAGATTAATTGCAGCTCTTCCAATCGAATACATTACTCTGTTATCTATGCATAAATCTTTTCCAAGCGATACAGCACTTCCAATTGCGATACCAAGGTCTATTGCACTACTTTCTTTTAAAACCGTTTCCTCAGATTCGCCATCTTCAAAGCCGTGTGCCTTTTCTTTTGGTTTAGAACCGATAATGACAACAACTTTTCCCTCAATGTTTTTTGCATCTCTTATAAAGTATTGAAGATTTCTCTCTGTGCCAAATCTTACCATTTCCTCCCTAATTTTATCAAGTTCTTCCCCATATACTATTGCCGTAACAATTGAATCAAGTCCATTTGCTTTTGGAGCAGTGCGAGCTGCAACACACATCTTAGTTGCAATATCTAATACAACCTCAAAATCTTGTTCTGGATATATCTTAATCATTCTTACACCCCCTTTATAAAGCCACCATCGATTGGCAAAACGATACCAGTTATATAAGAAGCCTTATCAGAAGCAAGAAATACAACAGTAGAAGCAAATTCCTCGACAGTTCCAATACGCTTCATCGGGATACTTGCAACCATTGTCTTTTCTGCCTCTTCAAACGTTATTCCTTCTTTTTCTACTCTTGCTTTAAGAAGGTTTTCAACTCTCTCAGTCATTGTGTAGCCTGGAGCAACTACATTAGCCGTTATTCCATAAGGTGCAAGTGAATTTGAAACAGACTTTATAAATGCAACAACCCCAGCTCTTGAAACATTTGAAAGAATAAGATTATCAAGTGGTTGCTTAACTGATATTGAAGTTGAAGCAATAATTCTTCCCCATTTTTGTTTTATCATAAGATCTTTAACACCATAAACTGCATAGATTGTGCTCATTAGATTCAAATGAACTGCATCAAGGTAGTCTTCGGGTTTTACGTCAAAGAATCCACCTGATGGTGGTCCACCTGCATTTGTAAAAAGAATGTGTATTGTGCCATAAGTTTTAACTGTTTCATCTATTGCTCTTAGTACATCATCCTTTTTGGTGGCGTCTCCCGAAACGATGAGCGGTTCAAAGCCAGTTTTAGTTTTTATTTCTTCTTGTGCCTTTTTGAGATTTTCCATAGAACGAGCCATTATTGAAACAAGCGCGCCTTCTTCTGCAAGTTTAAGGGCAACACCTTTACCGAGCCCTTTACTGCCAGCCATGACGAATGCAACTTTCCCTTTGATGCCTAAATCCATCTAAATCGACCTCCTTCAAGATGATTTCATAAATATTATACAAAAGATTTACTTTATATTTGAAAATAAAAATGGTGCCGGGGGTGGGAGTCGAACCCACACGGAGCTCTGAACCCCTGCGGATTTTGAGTCCGCCGCGTCTGCCAGTTCCGCCACTCCGGCACTCAATGAATTATACATTATTGGAGGATTTTTTCAACTCTATTCAAGGAAGCTTTTAATTTCGTAAGAGTCTTTTCCAAATATTTCTTCTAACTTTGAAATAAATCCCTTTAATGGATCAACTGAGAATTTCGGTGATGAGTGAATTCTTACGATTACACCGTCAGTTTTTATGTGCAGTATAATTGGGACTTCGCCTTTAAAACTCTGTGCGATTTCCTTTAATTTTGAAAGTTTTGTAAATACTGTTTGAGAGCTTTCTTCATCCAATGAGATATTTATATGGAGTGCGTTATTTTTATCGTTTTTCTTAATATCTTTCTCTGTTAAGAACTTAAAAACATCCACTGCAAAGAGGGTGAACGAATCTTCTTCCTGCCTTATTTCTCCTTCGATTATTGCAATTCCATCTTTATCGAGATATTCAGAAAATTTTTCAAGGTATTGTGGCATAACAAGGCATCCAATTTTATTTGCGCCATCTTCAAGGTCAAACCTGAGTATAAAGTTACCGTTTTTTGTTTTTGATTTTTTAGCGTTGTTTATTACGCCTGCAACCTTGACTTTGTTAATTGTGATTTCTTCAATTTCTAATGAATCAAGAGAGTTTTCGCTTTCAATATCCTCTTCTCTTTTAAATTTTGAAATTACTTGCGATACTGTTTCAATTCCAAGATCTTCAAGGATTCCAAGATATGCATTTATTGGGTTATCAGAAAGATAAAATCCAAATGCTTCTTTCTCGTATTTTAGGATGTCTGCTCTTGTTGCATGGACCCTTGGTGTTGTAGCCTGTGGCAGCCCACCAAACAGGGAAACGGTTGCATGAGTTTCTGAACCACCTTCAAGGAGTGCTTTTCTGTCCTCATCAAGTGAGTCAAAGCAACCCGCCTTAATTAGGCTTTCAATAACTTTTTTGTTTACCTTGAAGGAAGCTGTTCTTTTTTCAAAATCCTTAAACGATGAAAATGGCCCGTTTGCAATGCGTTCTTTTATTATTTCATTAATTGAGGCTTCTCCTACATTCTTTATACCGAGAAAACCAAATCTAATTCCGCTTCCTTCTACCTTAAATAGGGCATCTGATTTGTTTATATCAGGAGGATATATGGGTATGCCTTTGCTTATTGCTTCAAGGAGAGTTTCACGAGTTTTATCTTCATTTCCTATGTATGAGTTTAATATGGCAGTAAAGTATTCCTTGGGATAATGTGCTTTTAAATAAGCAGTTCGGTAGGCAAGCGTTGCATAACTGACTGCATGAGACTTATTAAATCCATAACCTGCAAAAAATTCAATGAGATCAAAAATTTTCTCGGCAACAATTTTATCAACACCATTCTCAACTGCTCTCTTTACAAATATTTCCCTTTGAGCTTTCATTATTTCGGGAATCTTTTTACCTATGGCCTTCCTTAAGGTATCAGCTTCTGCCATAGTGTAGCCTGCAAGGGCATTTGCAATCTGCATTACCTGTTCCTGATAAACAATAATTCCATATGTATTTTTAAGAATTGGTTCAAGTTTTGGATGAGGGTAAGTTACTTTTGTTTTACCAGATTTTCTGTTGATGTATTCTTCAATACCTCCTGCCTTTATGGTGCCAGGTCTGTAGAGGGCAACAACTGCTGTAAGGTCTTCGATACTGTCAGGTTGAACTCCTTTTAGAACTCTTCTCATACCTGCGCTTTCTAATTGGAACACGCCCACTGAATCACCACGTTTGAGCATATCGAAAGTTTCTTTATCATCCTCAGGAATTTTGTCTATATCAATATTGATTCCTTTCGATTTAAGCATGTCTATTGTATCCTGTATTATTGTGAGGTTCTTAATACCGAGAAAGTCCATCTTTAAAAGCCCAATGTGTTCTACAACATCTTTATCAAATTGAGTGATAATAGAATTATCTTTGTCAGTCTGAAGAGGTAGATATTCAGTTAATGGTGCATCACCTATTACAACTCCTGCTGCATGGGTACCAAAGTTTCTTGAAAGGCCTTCAAGTTTTAGCGCAACATCAAAAAGTTCTTTATAGCGTGAATCTTCGTAGAGTTTTCTTAAATCAGGAAGTGTTTCAATTGCCTCTTTAAGTTTAAGTCCTGGCGGAATGAGTTTAGAAATTCTATCTGTTTCCTGATATGTGAACTTTAAGGCACGACCAACATCACGGATAACCTGGCGTGCTTCCATTTTACCAAATGTTGCAATCTGTGCAACATGAGACTCCCCGTACTTTTTTCTTACATAATCTATAACAGCATCTCTACCTCTATCACCAAAATCAACATCAATATCAGGCATACTTATTCTTTCTGGATTTAGGAATCGTTCAAAGAATAGATTGTATTTAATCGGATCAATTTCTGTTATACCTAAAGCATATGAAACAACAGACCCTGCGGCAGAACCACGTCCTGGTCCAACGGGAATATCATTATTTCTTGCATAATTTATGAAGTCCTGAACTATAAGGAAGTAGTCGGTAAAACCCATCTTTTCAATGACATCTAGTTCAAAGCGAGCTCGTTCCATTACTTCTTCTGCCTTGTCTCCGTATTTTTCTTTTATCCCTTTAAAAGTTAACTCTTCGAGGTACTCTTTGTTTTTTGATGGATCCCAGTTTTCATCTTTTCTATAAACAGGTAAGTGGTATGATGAAAAATCAAATTCGACATTGCACAATTCTTTTACAAGTTCTGTATTATAAACTGCATCTTCAAGACCTTTGAATACTTCAAGCATTTCAGCTTCGCTTTTTATATAGAACTCTTGATTTGGAAAACGCATTCTCTCTGGATCATCAAATGGCCTTAAAGTTTGAACGCATAGTAGTATATCGTGTGCGTGCGCATCTTCTTTTCGTAAGTAATGTGCATCATTTGTAGCAACAAGTTTGACGCCTTCTGTGTCTTTGAGAGTTTTTGCAACTTCTATAACTGCCTTTTCTTCATCAAGTCCGTGATTTTGCACTTCAACAAAGAAGTTTTCCTTGCCAAATATATCAAGGTATTTATAAAGTGCTTTCCTGACTTCCTTTATATCTCCTTTAAGTGCTTTTGCAGAAATTTCGCCTTGAAGACAGGCAGACATTGCGATAATGTCTTCATTGTATTTTTTGAGAATTTCAAAGTCAATCCTTGGTTTATAGTAAAATCCTTTTATATAACTTTCTGTTACAATTTTTGTAAGGTTTTTGTATCCTTTAAGGCTTTTTGCAAGAAGAATAAGATGGTATCGCTCTTCGTCTTTTTCTTTTTTTTCCACACCATTTGGAGCAATATAAACCTCAACACCAATAATGGGTTTGATGCCTGCTTTCTTCATTTCATCATAAAACTCAATAACTCCATACATATTTCCATGGTCAGTTATAGAAACAGCATCCATTCCTAATTCTTTAACCCGGGAAGAAAGTTCTGAAATTTTATTCATTCCGTCAAGAAGGCTATATTCAGTGTGAAGATGCAAGTGTGTAAATCCCATAACTACTTAACCTCCACTTCTATTGACAAGTTAGTGTTTATTTGTTCTTGTACAATGTTCAAAATTATATTAGTAATTTTTGCGTTATTTAGAGTAAATGATATTGACTCGTTTATTTTTCTTCCTTCAAAGTCACCTGTCTTTGATAAAATAAATTCGTTATCTTTAACTTCTTTTAGATTCAAAGATTTTAAAGTACTTCTTAAATTTAAAAACTCCTCGATAACAGATTTTGAATAAGATAAAATTGCCTTTTCTTCTTCATTTGGTCTACGACCATTGATGTCAAAATCACCATTTTTATAAGAGTATGTTAAATTTCCATCTTTAAAGGTAAGAAAATCGCCGGTTTTTTCAACTTCAATTTCCTTTTTCACGGGGTTTTTGTTTGCAATACCATTTATTTTTACTGCAATCTTCTTATTTGAAGAGCCTTCAAGAGGAAACTCGACCGTATCAAGGAACTTTGAGAATGTAACATTATCTACCGAAAGAGCAACATTTAAATGGTTTTCGCCTTCTTTGAATTCGATTTCTTTTGAGAGTGGAATAAAGAATTTGCTTTCGATCACAATTTTATGCTTTCCTAATGCAACTGGGGAAATAACGAATACTTCTCGTCCATTTACAATTAGACTTACTGGTTCATAATATGTGTTATCAATCTTTATAGAGTTAATCCTTGTATTTGCTTCGACTGAAAGGTAAGAAATAGGCTTTAAGAAAAAAGTTCTTTTATCCTTATTTACAGATACTGTTTTTTCCTCATAATTATTTGCAGACACCTTATAAGTATTTGGAGAGAGCCTCAATTCCCCTTCAAATGTTTTTCCATCTATAATAACGGTATTAATAGGTTTTCCTGTGACTTCATCAAAGAAATTTATCTTATAAGAGTTTTGAAGATAAATTTCTGAAAAAATTTTAATTAGAACATCTTCATCAAAGAAATTTATCTTATAAGAGTTACCGCAACCTACAAAATACAAAAGAGAAAATATTAATAAAACTAAAATTATCTTTTTCATAGCGAATTATTTTACAACAAAAGGGGTATGTTTCAAAATTTCTTACCGAGACTTTGTTACTCCTATTTTTGGGCATAACTCTTTAATGGGGCATTTAGAACAGAGAGGGCTTACAGGCTTGCAAATATTTTGGCCAAATGTGACAAGAATTGGGTTTATGGTCTTCCAGTACTTCTTTGGGAGTATTTTTCGCAATTCCATTTCGGTTTGTTCAGGGGTTTTTGTTTTTACCCAGCCAAGCCTATTTGAAATGCGGTGAACATGAGTATCAACACAAATGCCGTAGTCATCAAAGGCTTCAGTTATGACAAGGTTTGCAGTTTTTCTTCCAACGCCTTTCATCTTTAAGAGTTCATCAAGATCATTTGGGACACGGCCTCCATATTTTTGTATAAGTGTCCATGCGATTTCTTTTATTTGCTTTGCCTTTCTTTTGTAAAAACCTACAGGATATATGAGTTTTTCTATTTCTTCTTCACTTAGTTTAACAAGGTCGTGAGGCGTTTTTATAACCTCAAACAATCTTTTTGCGGCTTGCTCTGTTGTTTCATCTTTCGTTCGCAAACTAAGAATTGTGCCTATGAGAATTTTGAAAGGATCAGCCTCCTTTTCTTTAATGCGAGTTACAACGGGCACTCCAAGGTCTTTTACAAATTTCTCAAGCTTTGGAATAATTAAGTTAAATTTATAATTTTTCATGTCAGTTATTTTGCCTTATGAGTTCTTCCCTTCTTTTTCTGTATTCAATTATTGGAAGGTCCCCCTGCACAAGATTTTCATCCATATGTAATGAACTCTTTTTGGGAATTTGTGTTTCCACAACCCTTCTGTCCTGATGAAGCACAATTCTATCAAATGGAATGGAAAGCGTTGCGATGAGTTTATCTATAAATTTAATTCCCGTAAGTTTTACATACTGTCTAACATAGACTAAAGAGTGTTCTTCATCAACAGGAACGAATGCAGCAACGATAAAGAATTTGTCACTTATGTGATTTTGCCAAATATTTGGGAAAATGAATTCAAGATAAACCTTACTTTTCTGTCCTTTTAGTTCTTCTGGTTTCTTTGGAGGAGTACCATCGTCTTTTCTATTAAACACATAGAAGCGCATCTTATCAGTATCAAACCACTCCACAACTGGTCCATCTGCAACAGTTCTATTGCCTGTTCCTATTGTATTATAGTGGACAAATGGAAGATGAATTGGGTCAAGTTGATTCTCAATGCATCTTGAATAGTGCGTATTCCAAGGATCTTTTAATTCATCATATGCAAAACTATCGTCAATCCAGTCAAAAAATGGTATCTTATCGGGAGCTTTTTCTTCATCACCATAGAACAAAAATATAAATCCATTTTTTTCTTTTACTTTATAACTTTTTACTTTAAAGTTTTCAGGAACTTTTGAGTTCCTTCCATTTGCTGGTATTAAAACTACCCTACCGTTTGAATCATATTGAAAGCCGTGAAATGGGCACTGAATGTGTCCTTCGACAATTTTTCCTCTTGAGAGGCTTGCACCTCTATGGGCACATATATCTCTGATACATGCAATTCCGTTTTTTGTCCTCCACATTACAAGTTTTTCCCCGAATCTTGTAAGTCCAATAGGTTTATCTTTCAATTCTTTTGATGATAAGACGACATACCACTGATTTTTAATCATATTTGCCTCCTTTCTACTATGTTTATTATCTCTCTTTTGTGAGAAAAAATCAATAGAACTGTGTTTAAAATTGCTACATTAATAAACTCTCTATGCGCTACATAAATGAATATCAAGGTTAAAAACATACCGCTTAATGCACGAATGGCATCGAATTCTGGAGTTGTATTTTCTCTTTTGATGAATATAAAAATTGTATAAACAGTACCTAAAATTAGCGGAACTTCATACTTTGTAAGTGCTGACCATATACCAAATGTTGTTGCAATTCCCTTGCCTCCTTTGAAATTCAACATCGGAGGGAAAATATGTCCAAGTAATGGTGCAATTGAAATTAAAGTTAGCTCAAAAGGAGTTAAGCTGTTTTTTGAGATAATAAAGTAAAGAGGTATAAACCCTTTTAAATAATCAAGGAAAATTGCGATTAATCCAAGCTTAATGCCTTTAAGTCTCCATAAATTTGAACCACCAGGGTTGCCGTCTCTGAATTTTCTAAGGTCAATATTGTATATTTTAGCAATTATATATGAAAACATTATTGAACCGATTAAGTACTCAATTAAAAATAGAAATATAAATTTAGTTGAGCTCATCTTATTTTAATTTTTCTGCCTTTCCACTCTACTTCTCTTTTTATAAAAGTTTGCAAGATTGAATTTGCAAAAATTATAAAGAATATAAACAAATGTATGGGATATAGCATAAGTAAAACTGGATTAAAGTTTCCAATAATTCTTCCAACAAGAAGAAACTCAACTGAGAAAAATATTGCAAATATAAAATACTCTTTAAGATGAAAAAGAACCGAGAAAGTTGCCGTTATGAAAATGAAAACGATGATAAAATTCAAAGGATGTGTTGAAACAGCACCTTTTGAAAAATTTTTAGACCAGCCTGAGAGTAATTCTTTGAAGCCACCTTTATACATCCTAAACTTAATATCCTTTCTTCCAAGAAAATTTTTTATTTTAATGCCCTTTTTTGCGATTACTTTCCCAAGAGCCAAATCTTCAACTACTTCTTTCAGGACGTTTTTGTGTCCTTGAGTTTTTTCGTAGGTATCTCTATCTATGAGAATGCATGTGCCAAAAAGGCCTTGTATAGGCAAGAATCGATTTATTAAGGAAAAATTGTTAAGGGAAATTGCCCCTATAAAATTAAAAAAGAAAGAAAAATTTTCTTCCAATGTTTTGATTTCATGATATGGCCATACACTTATTACGGCATTTTCAAGCTCATATGTGTATAAAAGTTTTTCAATTGCATCATTTCCAAGCCTTAGGTCAGCATCTAAGAAGAGTAGTAAATCTTGAGTTGATTCCTCAAATCCTTTTAAACATGCATATGGTTTACCTAAAACCTCTTTTGGTTTTTCCTTAATTGATACTACTTTTGCGCCATTTTGTTTTGCAATACTTTCAGTTTTATCTTCCGACTCATCGTTTACGACAATTATTTCGTAAGGCTTGTATGTCTGATTTTTTAAGTCTTCTAAAATGTTTATGAGATTACTTTCCTCATTTCTTGCAGGAATAATTACAGAAACTTTCTTATTGAGCTTTACTGCTCCTTTTTTGAGTACGCCAAACGGGAAAAATGATAATAAACTTCCTAAAAAACCTGTTAAGTAAAGAATTATATTATAAACCATAAATTATAACCCATTAACAAATTATAATAAATATAACAAGAATTTCAAATGCTAAAATTACAGAAATTACTTATAATTTTATTGAAATGGACTACGATTCAATTATTGAAAAACTGAAAAATACTGAAAATCTACCGACATATGATCTTCTTATTGCTCTTGAGAAGATAATCTTAAAAAATGATATTGAAATTCTCATTCATGAACTTGCGGTGTTTTTGGGACTTTCATTGAGATTCGTATATAGTTACGAAAATCCTTCAATTTACGAAGATTTTTCTTATTTTGCTTTCAATTTAAAGAAATACCTCAATTTTCAGTTGAACTTTTTAAATGTAGATGCAATTAAAGATGTTGAACTTCCTTTTGTTCTGAGTCCAGGAAATTGTCTTGTAATTGAGCGCACAGAAGATACTTTGATATGTGAGCATGGGTTTGATAGATTTAAACTTTCTGTTGGTGGATTTGATGAGAATGTTAGAATCTTAAAGCTTAATGTATCTAAAATTGAAAGAAAGGATCTTTATCAACAATCAATTTTTAGGGATATAGCATATGAAATACATCACAATTACTACGAGAGGAATAAAGACTCATTAAACTACTTCGTTGGAAAAAATGCCTTCAAAATGTTTATAAAAGATCTTGGCGATAACTCAAAGACTTTTCACGACATGAGTTCATTAATCTTAACTGAGACAATACAAAATCAAATGACTGCTCTTTACGGGTTGAAGGTATATTTGCTTGGTATTTATCACTTCCTTTCTAAAGATGAGCAGAAGATTTTATTTGAGGGGATTGAAGCCTTAGGAGATTCGATAATGTTCTTTAGAGAATTTGAAAGAATCTCAAAAGACGCTTTAATGAGAAATATGTTTAACAGTGAAATAAGAAGGAGATGCGTAAATAGTTTAAAAAGAATGGTTGCAAGTTTTGAACATTTTGTGTATATTTTAGAAAAATTTATTTAAGGAGAAGAATATGAGAGACTACGAAATTTCAAAAAATGCAAAATTGATGAAGATTGACAAAATTGCAAGTAACTTTGATGTTCCTTTGGATTCCTTAATGCTTTATGGAGATTATGTCGCTAAAATTGATCATAGGTTGTTGAAATCGATTGATAGAATACAAGGTAAGCTTGTCCTTGTAACTGGCATGACTCCCACCCCTCATGGAGAAGGCAAGACTACTACTACGATTGGTTTAACGGATGCAGTAAATCTTTTAGGATATAAAGCAATAGGTGTTTTAAGGCAACCATCTTTAGGCCCTATTTTTGGTGTTAAGGGTGGTGCAACAGGTGGAGGATATGCGCAAGTTGTCCCAATGGAAGAAATTAACTTTCTCTTCACTGGCGATTTTCCTGCAGTAGAATACGCAAATAATCTCCTAAGTGCAATGATTGATAATAGTATTTATCAAGGGAATCCTCTTGGTATTGATCCGAGGAGAATCAAATTCAAAAGAGTTATGGATATGAATGATAGAGCTCTAAGGCACATAGTAGTTGGACTTGGTGGAATTGAGGGTGGAATTCCTCGGGAAGATGGTTTTAACATTACCGTTGCTTCAGAAGTTATGGCAATTTTAGGAATCTCAAGTGATCTTAATGATCTTAAAGAAAGGCTTTCAAGAATTTATGTAGGAATGACTTACGATAGATCCCCTGTTTTCGCAAAGGACTTGAAAGCAGAAGGAGCAATGGCTGTAATCTTGCGGAATGCTATAAACCCCAATTTAGTCCAAACCCTTGAAAATAACCCCGTTTTTATCCATACGGGTCCTTTTGCAAATATTGCACATGGGAGTGCCTCAGTTATTTCAATAAAACTTGCATTACAATTTGCAGATTATGTGTTTGTGGAAGGCGGTTTTGCAACTGATCTTGGCGGAGAGAAGTTCTTAGATATAGTTTCAAGAGTTGGTGGATTTAAAGTTTCTGCAGCTGTAATTGTTGCATCGATTAGAGCTTTGAAATATCACGGTGGACAAAAAGATGAGAATGTCGAAGATGTAGAGGCGGTTAAGAGAGGTTTTGCAAATCTAGAGAAGCATATCGAAAATATGAAAACTTTTGGTGTTCCGGTTGTGGTTGCACTGAACAAATTCCCAACTGATACAGAAAAGGAGATTGAAGTAATTTCAAATCTACTTTCAAAGGAAGGTGTTCCTTTTGCACTATCGGATGTTTATGAGAGAGGCGGTGTTGGTGGTGAAGCACTTGCTAAGGCAGTTGTTGAGAATGCAAAAGAGGTAATTCCGTCTTTCTTGTATGAACTTAATGAACCTGTGAAGGCAAAGATATATAAAATTGCAACAAAAATGTATGGAGCAAAGGATGTTGTTTATAGCGATGAAGCTGAGACAAATCTTAAAGAAATAGAAAAGCTTTCTATGGATAATGCCTTTGTATGTATGGCAAAAACACAGAGTTCTTTATCCGATAATCCCAAACTTCTTGGTAGACCAGAAAATTTTGTTGTAACTGTTAAAGAGGTGCGTGCTTTGAGGGGTGCAAACTTCATAGTGCCAATCCTTGGCAAAATTAACACAATGCCAGGGCTTCCAAAAGAACCACTTGCAACAAAACTTAATATTGATGAAAACGGATATATACAAGGGTTTTAATGCATATTGAGAGTATCGAGATTTTTGGATTTAAAACATTTGTTAATAATACCAAATTTATCCTTGGAAGGGGACTCACTTGTATTGTTGGTCCTAATGGCTCTGGAAAGAGCAACATTGTTGATGCAATAAGGTTTCTTTTTGGTGAGAATAGACTCTCACTTTTGCGCGCAAGTGAGTCCTCTGATCTAATATTTGCTGGCTCCGTAAGTAAAGAGCCCATGAATGTAGCCTCAGTTAAAATTATAATCAATAACGAAGATAAATTACTTCCTCTTAAAACGCCAAGGATCATCATAGAAAGGCGAATTATTAGAGGCAAAGAAACTAAATACATTGTTAATGGTAATGATTCTAGCCTCCAAAGTGTTCAGGAGATATTTAAGTCTTCAAATATATTTGGACTTACACATGCAATTGTTGGACAGGGTCGAATTGAAGAAATTCTTCTTGCAAAACCAGAGGAAAAGAAAAGTATGATTGACCGAGTCGCGGGGATTACAGACCTAAGGAAGCGTAAAGAGGAAGCAAAAAAGAAACTTGAAGAGACAGAAGATAACTTGGCAAAGGCTTCAGTTGTGCTCTCCTCTGTAAAAAATGAGTATGACAGAGTTCTAAGAGAAGCAAAAAAAGTCCATATTTATTATTCTCTTATGTCTGATTTGAAATCTCTTGAAGAAAAATTGTATGGGCTTAAACTCTTTAAATTAAGAAGAGAGCTTTCATCTTTAAAAATTGGGTTAAATGAAAAGAAAAAAGAGGAGACTGGTATTCAAGAAAAATTGCTTGAGGTAAAGGGTCAGTATGAAAAGCTAAGTAGCGAGCTTGAAGCTAAACTTGATGTCTTTGAAACCTATAATAAAAAAAGAGAAGACCTTACCATAAAGAAAAATAAGATCTTAAACGATATTGATTCAATTAAGAATCTAATTGAAATTAAAGAAAACGAACTTACAGAACAAAACTTAAGGAAAGAACGTCTCTTGAAGACAAAGTCCTATATATATTCTGACATCGAAAACAATAAGAAAAATCTTGAAAAGTTGAAGGAAGAGCTTCTACAAGTTGAAAACGAAGAAAATATTCTAAAGTCACAGTTTACAATAAAGAAAAACCAAAGGGATGCCCTTGAAGAAGAATACAACAGGTTTAACGAGGAAATTGAACAAAGAGAATCAGAGCGCATTCAAATAGAAAGAAAAATAAGCGCCTATGAAAAAGAATTAGAAATTATTAAGAGGAGATCTTTTGAACTTGAGCAAAAAATTGCTCCATTAAAAAACTTAATACCTGCAGATATAAGCAAGATTAATTTGGAACTTGAAGAGGTAAATAAGGTAATAGAAGAAAAGAAAAAGGTGATAGTTGATAAAGAAAAAGAGATTGCAGTGCTTGAGTTTAGAATTAAAACTCTCAAAAATATTCTCGATAGTGCAACAATTCCCTCGTTCAAAAATGGTACACTTGGACAAATTCTTGGCATTAATAAAAACCTTTTTGGTTTGAAGGATTATTTTGAAGGTGTTGTAGTTGAATCGGTTGAAGATATTAGAAAAGAAAATGCGAAAAGATTTTTTATAGATGTTCCTCTCGGAGATCTAAGTGATGCTCAGTGGGGACTTAAGCCAATAGGCGAAGTTATAGGAATTGATAGCAAATTTCTTTTGGGAATTTATTACACAGAAACACTTGAGGAAGCGATTGAAAAATTTAAGGCGTTATACAAAAAAATTTTTATACGAAAAATTGTTACAGGCGATGGGTATGTTGTCCTTTCGCCATTTGAGGTAGAAAAAAGCTCAGGAATAAATATCGAGGAAGAGCATCAGTATAATGCACTCTTAACAGAGCTACAGTCACTTAAAGTTATTGTTCAAAATGAAAAGAACGATTTGAATATCCTTGATAACAGGAGAAGAAATTTACTAAACGAGTTAAATTTGGCAAAAGATACAGAAAGAAAAATTCTTGAAAGAGAAAAGCTTGAAGACGAATTAAAAAATAACAAAATAGAAATTGAGAAATTCGAAAAGTTATTGACGGACCTTAAGAATGAACGTGCAGAAAAGTTAAAATTCAAAGCCTCATTCGACTTCTCAAAGCTATCAAGTCTAAGAAGCGAAACTGACAAATTAAAAGATGAAATATCGAAGTTGTCAATTAAGAAGCGCGAGATAGAGCTTAAAATTCAAAATCTTGAAAATGAAAATAATGATTTAAGTAAAAGAATTGAAAGTATAGACAGGGATCTTATAGAAATTGATAAAAGATACGAAAAAATTCTAAAAGAGATCGAAGAAAAGAAAAATGCTTTAAATAATGAAATTGCACTCTTAAACGAATCTGAATTAGAACTTCTTTCAGTTTCAAAGGAAATCGAAAAAATAAAAGATGAGTTGAATTTGAAAAAAGTTGAGGAAGGAAATTTAAGAGTAATGCTTGAAAAATTGAATGATGAGAAAGAATCAATCCATGGGGTCATAGAAAAGATTGAACTAAACATTGCAAGAATTGAAGTAGGTATTGGAAGCATCATAAATGAATTAGAAGAAAAAGGTCTTAAGGAAGTGCCCGTAAGTAACGAGTTATCAGAAGAGAGCCTGAAGAAAGAAATTGAGAGACTTAAAAGTGAAATTGAAAACCTTAAACCTCTTGATTTTACTTCCGTTGACAAAGAAGGAGAATTGAAGGCGAATTATGAGGAGAAGAAAGTTGTTTTTGATGATATAGCAAATGCAAAGAAAGAACTTGAAAAGTACATAAATGAGCTTGAGCACACCATAAAGGAAAAATTTGAAGAGACATTTAATGCTCTGAATAAGCATTTTGAAAGAATATTTCTTGAAATCTTTGGAGAAGGAGAAGCAAAGATAGAAAAAATCTTAGATGAATTTTCTGAGGTTAAGGGAGTTGAGATAAGCGTAAGACTTCCATTTAAGAAAAAACAACCACTAAGCGTTTTGTCGGGTGGTGAGAAATCTTTGGTTGCACTTGCCTTTCTTTTTGCTATATTTGAAGTAAACCCCTCACCTTTTTATGTTTTGGACGAAGTGGATGCTGCTCTTGATGATGAAAATGTCTACAAATTTGGAAAACTCCTTGAAAGTATGTCAAAAAAATCTCAACTTATCGTAATTACACACAACAAGCAGACAATGGAAAAAGCCGATATACTTTACGGTATTACAATGGAAGAAGCAGGTGTTTCAAAAGTAGTTTCCCTTAAATTTGCATAAGTAGTATAATTTCTGTGAGGAGATGAAAAAATGGAAAATTACGACGAACTTTTGAATTCAATTTTGTCATTAAAAGAAGAGTTAAAGAATACAAAGTCTTCTTACGAGAGACTGCGTATTTTTATGAATTTGGGATTGACATATTTATTACTTTCTGACCTTGGTGATGAGCGTGAGAATATAGTAAGCGCCCTACTTAACTTTGATGAGGCTGAGAAAATTGCAAAAACCGTTGAAAATAAAGAGGACCTTGCGGAAATTGAATCTAACAAGGGATTTGTCTTTTATAAACTTGCTCACATTGAGGATCCTCTTTATAATCTTGAAACAGCAGCAAAGCACTATCTTAATGCAGTTGAGCTTCTAAAGGATACAGACCATAAATCTAAACTTGTAAGGGTTTATTATAATCTTGCAAATACATATCTTTTAGGAAAGGAAATTGAATCCATAAAAGAGGCTCTTAAGTATTTTGAGGAAGCGCTAAAACTAAAGGATGAGGCAGAGGATAATAAGATTATAGGGCTCATTTACCATGGCATTGGTGTGTCAAACTTTATTTTGGGAAAATTTGAAAGGGATCTTGAGAAAAAGGAAGAGTTTCTTAAGAAAGCGATAGAAGCCTTTAGAGAAAGTCTTAACTACTTCGAAAGTGACGATCTCCTTGATATTGCATCAACCCGTTCGCACATTGCATCGTCTCTTTTGGAACTTGCCCTTTTAAAGGAAGATAAAGATTTTTATGAAGAAGCACTTGAACACTACAAATATGTCCTTGATATCTACAAAGATAAAGATCCCCAAGATTATGCGACAACACTTTTTAATATTGGCACTCTTTACCTTAACGAGTCAAGACTTAAAGATATTGACGAAAAAACAAAGATAGAACTACTTGAGAATGCACTGGGTTATTTTGAAGAGGCGCTGAATTACTTCCCTAAGGATACTCACAAGGAGAGTTTCATAAGAATACATTACGAAATTTCAGTGTGTTTAAGGGAACTTTTCTTTCTTAAAAATGACCCACAACTTATTTCTGAAGTGAGAGATCATATTGAAGAAATTATTAGCGATATTGACAAAACGAAAAATCCTTATACTTATCTTACATCCCAATTCTTCCTTGGGGAGGCATACTTTTATCTCGGAGACAAGGACAAAGCGCTTTTGCACTACGAAGAGTCACTTCGGGTTTCCGAGAACTTTGATAATGAGTTAGCACAAAGTATAGCAAGTGTCGTCGAAAAAATAAAGAGCCTATGATTGATGAGGTCCTTGCGGTTTTAAAAAATGCTAAAAGTATTTCAGTTTTGACAGGTGCAGGTATATCGGTTAATGCAGGAATCCCCGATTTTAGAGGAGAAACAGGCATTTATACGAAGGGACTTTATAGTGAAAATGTATTTGACATATATTACTTTCTCCATGATCCAAAGCCTTTTTACGATTTTGCAAGAGAAATGTATCCAGTTTTTGAAAAAGCAGAGCCAACATTTACTCACAAATTTCTTGCTAACCTTGAGAGCCAATGTCCTGTTTGCATTGTTACTCAAAATATTGATTTTTTACACGAGAAAGCCGGATCTAAAAATGTGATCCATTTGCACGGAAGTGTAGAGAAATCTCACTGTTTAAATTGTCGAAAAGAGTATTCTTTTGATCGAATGAAAGAATTAATAAAGAAGAATGTTGTGCCTCATTGTGAATCATGTGGTGGAATAATTAAACCTGATGTTGTATTTTTTGGCGAGCCAGTAATTGATTTTGATAAGGCTTCAAGTTGTGTTTCTGATTCTTACGTTTTCTTGGCGCTTGGTACATCTTTAGAAGTTTATCCTGCAAATACCCTTGTTCAATTTGCAAGAGGTTCTAAAATTCTTGTAAATAAAACAAAAACTTCAATGGATTATATATTTGATTTTGTAATTCATGAAGAACTTGATACATTCTTCAAAGAATTGCAAAATAAAGGAGGGTTAATATGAGCAAGATTCTTTATTTAGGACATGCAACAGTTATGATAATTAACGATTTTGGGAACATCGTTATTGATCCATTTTTTACAGGTAATCCCTTAAATCCAATGAAAGTTGAAGAGTGCAACACAAAATATATTCTTGTAACACATGGACATTCGGATCACCTTGGGGATACTATTCAAATTGCAAAGAATAATGACGCAACTGTTATAGCAATTTATGAAGTTGCACATTATCTTGGGAAGGAAGGTGTTAAAAATCTTGTCTTGATGAATATAGGTGGGACTGTTTATTTTGATAAATTTTCGGTAAAAATGGTTCAGGCAATTCATACCTCTTCCATTAATGCAAATGGAAATTTGATATACGGAGGGGTCTCTGTAGGGTATGTTATAAAACTGGATGACTTGACGATTTATCATGCAGGCGATACGGCACTCTTTTCTGATATGAGCATTATAGGATCCCAATTTTCTATTGATATTGCATTTTTACCTGTTGGTGGTTATTTTACAATGGATGCAAACGATGCCCTTATGGCAGTAAAGATGATTCATCCCAAGTATGTTGTCCCTATGCATTATAATACCTGGGATATAATTTCTGTTGATATCGAAAGATTTAAGGAAATGGTTGATAAAGAAACTCGTTCAACATGCCTTATTTTGAAACCGGGGGAAGCATTTTAATGGAACAAAAGAGGAGAATAGGATATCTAATTAATGGAGGTGATAAGAATGAAGAAAATTTTAATTGCTTTATTGGTGATGTTTATGACTTTTACAAGTGTAGCTAATGGAAAATCTGCAAATCTGCCTCTTGTAGGTAAGGTTGTGACTGATAGAAATGAGTATGCCTTGAATGAGACAGTGAGATTTCTTTTTACCGTAACGAATACTTCTGATTCGCCTATTACTCTGAAATTCAATACTTCGCAGATTTACGACTTTGTTATCATGAAGGGCAACGCGATTATCTTTAAATGGGGAATTGCAAGAATGTTTGCTCAAGTTATAACTGAGGTTAACATTCCTGCGAATGGTACAAAGGCGTTTTCAGTATCCTGGGATATGGTTGATTCAAAAGGCAAAAAGGTTGATACAGGGACATATACTGTAAAATTTTATCTTGTCAATAACTATGGAGTTGAGGCAACAACCAATTTCACGATTGGAACTCCAAGTTTTACGCCTGTTTTCTCAGACGTAAACGATTACTATGTTTCAAAATATCTAAAGGTGCTTGTTGATAAAGGAATTGTAAAAGGGTATCCCGATAACACATTCAGGAGCGATAATAACCTTACAAGAGCCGAGGCAACAGTCCTTATTTTAAGAGCACTTGGAATTACACCTAAAGACTATTCAACTTCATCTTTCTCTGATGTAAGCGTTACGTATTGGGCTCATAATTATATTGAAGAAGGTGTTAAGAGGGGGATAATTAAAGGAATTTCCTCTAACCAATTTGCTCCAACTCGTGTAATCTCAAGAGGGGAATTTGTTACACTTCTTATGAGAGCACTCTCACTAGCAAAGCCTGATGCGGTGTCTCCTTTCTCTGATGTTCCTTATACGTATTTTGGCTATAAAGAGATTGGAACTGCCTTTGATTTGAATATAATACAGGGGTCTGTTTCCGATATGCAACTTATGTTTTATCCAAACGACCCTATAAAAAGAAAGGATGCAGTCCTTATTCTTGCAAGAGCGATGGATGTGAAAAAATAGTTGAAGGAGGTTGAATGTGTTTATTGCAAGTGAAAAAGAGATAAAAGAAGGTTTAACAACTGATGTTTATTTTACAAGAACCGAAGAAATTTTAAAAAAGAAAGGTATTAATAACAATGTTGTTGCTGATTTTACTGTGCAGGGACTTAAATATCCTTGGGGTGTATTTGTAGGACTTCCTGAGGTAATAGAAGTTCTTGAAGGGAAAAATGTTAGCCTATATGCACTTCCTGAGGGAAGCATTTTTACGGCAAGGGATGTAAGAGGATATCCTGTGCCTGTAATGGTTATAGAGGGGCCGTATCTTGAATTTGCTCGATTTGAAACTCCAATCCTTGGTTTTATTTGTGAAGCATCTGGAATTGCAACAAAGGCTGCAAGGCTTCGAAAAATAGCAAAAGACAAATCTCTTCTTTCGTTTGGAATTAGGAGAATGCATCCTGCGATTGCACCAATGATTGATAGATCAGCATACATTGGCGGTTGTGATGCGGTTTCAAGTTTGATTGGTGCAAGTACAATAGGAAAACCTCCAACGGGTACGATTCCGCATGCGCTAATTATAAATATGGGAGGAATTGTTGAAGCAGTAAAGGCATTTGATGAAATTATAGATCCGTCAGTCCCAAGGCTTGCACTTGTTGATACGTTCCAAGACGAAAAATTTGAGTCTATTCTTGCAGCGCAAACAATAGGAAAGCATCTTTACGGTGTAAGACTGGACACGCCAGGATCACGCCGCGGAAATATCGTTGATATTGCAAGAGAAGTCCGTTGGGAACTTGACCTACGTGGTTTTGATCATGTAAAAATCCTTGTCTCTGGTGGACTTGATGAAGAAACTGTACAACAACTTGTAGAATCCGGTGTTGTGGATGGTTTTGGAGTGGGGACTTCTATTTCTAACGCTGATACAATAGATTTTGCAATGGATATTGTTGAAGTAAACGGCACATCAATTGCAAAAAGAGGAAAATATTCTGGAAGAAAAAAGGTTTATAAAAGATTTGAAAATGGCAAAGTTATTTACGAGGTAAAGAAAAACGACGAAACGGGGATTGGCACTGAGGCGCTTGTTCCCATAATTCTCAACGGAAAAGTGGTTTATGAGAATAAGACGCCTGAAGAGATTAGGAATTTTGTCTTAGAACAACTTGCACAAATAGAAGAGATTTAGATGGAATTAGAACCGCTTCCCGTAAGGGTAAGACCTAAAACACTTGAGGAATTTGTAGGGCAGGAGCACCTTGTTAAACCGGGTGCTCCCCTTTTTAATATGTTCAAGAGTGGTAAACTTTCCTCCTTTATAATATGGGGACCACCTGGCTCTGGAAAGACAACCATTGCACAGATTTTAACACAGGGAAGAAAGACCATAACAATCTCAGCAACAACTGAGCACATTAAAGATGTTAAAAAACTTCTAAAGGACCTTACCAAAGAAAACCTTTTTGTGAAAGAAACACCTGTTGTTATTGTTGATGAAATTCAGCATTTTAATCGAAAAGAACAGGATGCCTTTCTAACGTTCATAGAACAGGGAAAGATTATACTCATTGCACTTACTACTGAAAATCCGTCATTTTATGTCAATAATGCTTTACTTTCGAGGCTTTCTGTATTTGTTTTTAATAAGCTCACGGATGCTGAAATAAAGAAGATTATTGAAAATGCAATTAATAAAGACGAAGTTCTAAAAGGTTTGAAATTTGAAGAAGGAGTATCTGATTTTATTGCAAAAGTTTCAGATGGAGATGCAAGGAAGGCTCTTAACATCCTTGAAAATGTTTCAAAGAATGCGAAAGACGGAGTTGTGACTCTCAAAATAGCACAAGAGTATTCAGTAGTAACTCTTTCTTATGGAAAAGAAGCTCATTACGATCTCATCTCGGCATTCATAAAAAGTATGCGAGGAAGTGATCCGGATGCAGCGCTATATTACATGTATAGAATGATTGAAGCAGGAGAAGATCCTCTTTATATCGCAAGAAGAATGATTCGATTTGCATCTGAAGATATTGGTTTAAAAGACCCCATGGCACTAATGATTGCAGTGTCTGCCTTTCAGGGATTTGATGTAATTGGTCCGCCTGAAGGCTATTTATTGCTTGCTGAAGCCTGTGCGTATCTATCAAAAGCGCCAAAAGATAATAGTCTTTACCTTGCGGAGATTGAGATTATGGAAACGATAAAGAAAACTGGTTCATTAGAAGTTCCATTGAAGTTAAGGAATCCTGTTACTAAATTAATGGAAGAACTTGGCTATGGAAAAGATTATAAATATCCACACGACTATCCTCGCCATAAAGTTGAAGGCGAGGACTACTTACCTCAGGAACTTAAGGGAAAGAAATTTTTGAAAGATAGTTAGATTTTTTATTGCAAATTTTTTGATTCGTATTATAATTTTTTAACCGCAAAAATTGCGGAATTTTTTACGGAGGTATTTTAGAAGTGGAAAAATTGACAGGAAGAGTTAAGTGGTTTAACTCTCAGAAGGGTTTTGGGTTTATTGTCCCAGACAATGGTGGTAAGGATCTTTTTGTGCATTTCTCAGCAATTCAGTCAAGTGGTTACAAGACGTTAAAGGAAGGTCAAAAGGTAGAGTTTGAGATTGAGAAAACAGAGAAAGGCGATAAGGCAGTAAATGTTAAAGTAGTTGGCTAAGAGAGTAATCTAAACACTTTTAATGCCCCGCTCAAGCGGGGCTAATATTTTTTATTTTGTAAAATCTGTTTAATCAATATAATTTAAATCGTGAAAACGCTTATTATTGCAGAAAAGCCAACAGTTGCAAGAGATATTGCAAAAGCGCTTGGAAAATTTAAGGATGAAAAAGAATATCTTGAAAACGAAAGATATGTAATTTCATGGTCCTTGGGACACATTTGTGAACTATACGAGCCAGAAGACTACAACAAAAAACTTAGTTATTGGACTTTACAAGATCTTCCAATTATTCCTGAGGAATTCAAATTCAAGCCCAAGAAAGATACCAAAGATAGATTTAATGTTCTTAAAAAACTCATTCAAAGAAAAGATATTGATACCATCGTAAATGCATGTGATGCAGGAAGAGAAGGAGAACTCATTTTTAGAGAAATTTTACTCTTGGTGAATCCTAAAGGTAAAAATCTTAAAAGATTGTGGCTTTCTTCAATGACAAAAGAAGAGATTACAAAAGAGTTCAAAAATCTGAGAGATGCAAGCGAATTTGATAATCTTGGGAAAGCTTCATTTGCAAGAGAAGAAGCAGATTGGCTTGTTGGAATAAATGCAACAAGGGCATTTACAAGAAGATGGGGAGATCTGTTGTCTTTAGGAAGAGTTCAAACTCCCACATTGAATATCATTGTCGCAAGAGAAAAAGAAATAAAAAGTTTTGTAAGTGAAAAATACTTCGAATTAGAAGCTGAATTCGATAAAGATAATTTTATTTATAGCGGGACTTATATAAAAGACAACGAGACAAAGTTTAAGAAAAGAGAGATTTTAGAGAATATCCTAAAAAATGTGAAAGGAAAAAATGGAATAATTGAGAGCGTTGAGGAAAATGTTATAAAAACACCTCCACCACTGCTCTATGACTTAACTGAACTTCAAAGAGATGCAAACAAAACTTTTGGATTTTCTGCACAGAGAACCCTTGATATTGCCCAAAATCTTTACGAAAAGCGAAAACTTATCACTTATCCGAGGACTGATTCACGATATTTGCCGAGTACTTTAAAGACATACATTCCGCAAATAATAAAGGCAATTAAATTTGAGCCATACGACTTGTTTGCGAAAGAGATCCTTCAAATAGGGATAAATTTTACGGCTAGAATTATTAACGATAAAGGAGTAACAGACCACTACGCAATTATTCCGACAGGAGATTTCTCAAATTTAAAAGATTTAACTAAGGATGAAGAAAAGATTTTTGATTTAATTATAAGAAGATTCCTTTCAGTTTTTTATCCTTATTCAGAAACCAAAAAGATAAATCTTACAACTAAAGTTATGGATAATCATTTTGTATCATCGCTTAATTTCCTTATAGAACCCGGCTTCCAAAAGGTTTATGGGAAAGAAAAAGAAGAATATCCAACTTTCATAAAAGATGATATTGTCCTTGTGAGAGATTTGAAAATACTTGAGAAAGAAACACAACCACCTTCACGATTTACTGATGCAACACTTTTGTCTGCGATGGAAAATGCGGGTCGTTTTGTTGAAGAAGACGAATTGAAAGAGGCACTTAAAGAAAAAGGTATTGGTACACCTGCAACAAGAGCACAAATTATAGAAAGACTTATTGAGGTTGGGTATGTTGAAAGAGTTGGAAAATTGCTTATGCCAACAGAGAAAGGAATGAGGCTCATTGAACTTGTTTCACATGTGAAAGTTGAAGAACTCCTTTCTCCTGCTCTCACTGGGGAGTGGGAATACAAACTATTAAGAATAGAAAAGGGCAAATACGATGTTGATAAGTTTATGGAGGGGATAAAAGGACTAACCACTAAAATCGTTCTAAAAGTAAAAACATATAGTGGTGATTATCATATAAAGACAGGCTCGAAAGAACCTGTTGGTGTTTGTCCTAAATGCGGTGGTCAAGTTTATGAAACTCCAAAAGGTTTTACCTGTGAGAACGTAGAAAAAGGAACTTGTGATTTTGTAATATGGAAAAAATTAAAAAATAAAACAATTACAAGAGATATGGCAAGGGAGCTACTTAATGGTAATCGGGTTAAACTAAAAAGGATACTTTCAAATGGGAAAAAATATTTTGATGCAGAAATTCAACTTGTTGATAATAAAGTTTCATTTATATTCGAAAAGCCAAAGGAAGAAACCATTACAAATAGTGAACCTCTTGGTACCTGTCCTAAATGTGGTAGTCAAGTTTATGAGAAAGAGACAGTCTATGCCTGTGAAAACTACCCAGGAAAGTGTACCTTTAGAATAAAGAAGGTGATGGGAGGAAGGGAAATCAAACGAGACGAGGTTAAGAAACTTCTAAAAGATCATAAAACAGAACTCATTTCAGATTTTATTTCGGTAAAAGGAAAAAACTTTAAAGCATATCTTGTTTTAGAAGACGGAAGCGTAAAATTTGAATTTGAGAATAAAAATGCAAAAAATCGTTCTTATAGGCGGAAGCAAAAGTAATGTCGGGAAGACTACACTTGCGCGAATAATTCTAAAATTATTTCCGAAAACTTTTGTTGCTATTAAAATTACAAATAATCTAATCCATGGACTAGGGATTACTAAGGAGACATTTAAGACCGCACCTTTTGGAAAAGACACATATTTTCTCCTTGAAAATGCAAAGCATGTATTTTGGGCAAAGGGTGACTTTGAGTATATAAATATTCATATTAAAGAGCTTATTGAAACTTTAGATGACCCTGTAATTGTTGAAGGAAATATTTTTTATAGGATAATGAAGCCAAGTCTATTTCTTTTTGTTGGAAAAGATGGAGTATCCATAAAGGAAGAGGCAAAAAAACTTGTAGAAGTGGCTGATTTTGTAATTGTAAACGGGGATTTCGCATTTAATATCGTAGGCAATAAAGTTTTTGTAAATTTACAAAAGAATTTATATTCGCTTGAAACCGATTTTAAAGAATTCTTAACAAGTTCAATTTCAAAACTCTAAGATCACAAGACTCTTGACAAAAACCCAATTTGTGTTATTATTTTAAACCATGAACAATATAAGTTTTTTAGTTTTTTTAATTATAGCTGGTGTTTTCCAGATATTAATGGGAGCAAACGATGGCGGAGTTTTGCTTGGATCTATTATTTCTTCAAATTTCATACATCCTCTTTTTGGAGTAATATTACTATTTTTGTCTTTGACTATTGCTCCACTTATCTTTGGAACCGAAGTTGTAAAAACTCTTGGTACTAAGATAATTCCAATGCAATTCATAACTCTTCCTATGTTGTATGGTGCTATTATTGCGACAATGATTTGGGTTGTAGTTGCCCAAAAAATTAAATATCCTGTTAGTATTTCTTACACATTTGTTGGTGCACTTGTGGGAAGTGCTATTGCAAGTAAAGTGCACACACAAATTAATACATTTGAAATTATAAAAGTTTTCGGAGGACTTGTTGCCTCTATATTTATAGGTTTAATTGTTTCTTTTGTATTAACGAAGATTTTTAATTTTATTTTGCGTACGTTAAGCCCAAAGGTTTCACCTTTTTTTAAAATCCTCCAAGTTATATCGTCCATTTTTCTTGTTATGGGTTATGGAGCAAACGATGCAGAAAAGACATTGAGTTTGGTTTATACGGCAAGTATAATTTCACATGTTAATTTTGCCGTTAATCCCAAGAATGTTTTTGTTATTGGACTTCTCTCTTTTTTGTTTATTTTGGGAACACTTTTCTTTGGTGCAAATTCGCTTTTAACAGCAGGATTTAGACTTATGAAAAGTAATCCTAAGGAAACTTTTCTTGCCCAGAGTATAACCTCGGCAACTGTTCTCACGTTTGCAAAATTTGGTCTTCCTGTAAGTTCAACGGAAACCTTAAATATGTCAGTTGTTGGAATTGGCGTTGCAGAGAAGCCACATGCAGTAAAATACAATGTTGTTAGAAATCTTGTCCTGACATGGCTTGTAACAGTACCAATGTCAATTCTTATTTCATATGGAATATCGAAGATTTTTATTACAATATTAAAATAATGTGAGGTGATAAAAAATGAAAGTTTGGGATTCAATGTTTAAGAGGCCTGATGTATTTCAAAATCTCCTAAAGGAGCAGGCAAAAAAAACTGTAGAAGGAGTTAATACTTTAAACGAGTTTATGGGAATAAACGAAGATGTTGTAAATAAGGATGTTTTGAGACACAATCTCAAAATTCAAATAAAAAGGATTGAATCAGAAGGAGATAATTTAAGAAGAGACCTGTTAAATGAACTCAACAAGAGCCTTATAACTCCAATTGATAGGCAGGATATTTATACTCTATCAAATACAATAGATAATATCCTTGACTATGCTTATAATACAATTGAAGAA
Source organism: Caldisericum sp. (assembly GCF_049967455.1). Lineage (NCBI taxonomy): Bacteria > Pseudomonadati > Caldisericota > Caldisericia > Caldisericales > Caldisericaceae > Caldisericum > Caldisericum sp. The sequence continues at coordinate 39,271 of NZ_JBMFSR010000005.1, forward strand.
ATGATAATCTATCAGCTTTATCCCAACTTCTATTTGAAGAAGATGATAGAGAAGATTTCTCGCGGTGTTAATCATATAAGCTATGCAGTGGATAACATGTTTACTGACAAGAATCTTGCAAACAGTAATGTTGTTTCTGCAAAGGTTGTAGAAAATGAAATTGAGGAAACTTACCATGAGGCACTTGCAGACCTTTTTTCTCATGATGATTTTCACTACATATTCAAAATGAGAGAAGTTTATCGTCATATAAGTAATTCTGCTGATAGAATTTCAGAAGCAGCAGACCTTATTGCTAACATACTTATAAAAGAGGTCTAAACTCTTGACAAAAAGATGAATTTTGATATAAATAGTTATGCAGAGTGGGCGGTTAGTTCAGAGGTAGAACGCTTCGTTGACACCGAAGAGGTCAGTGGTTCGATTCCACTATCGCCCACCATTTTTTATTTAGGAGGCGGGCGTGAAAATAAAGATATCAGGTAAAATTTATGAGTTCCAAGAAGGGCTTACCATAGAAGAGATTTTTAAACAAATTAACTTTGATATTTCAAAAATTGTTGCTGCAAAGGTTAATGGCGTTGAGAAAGACTTAAAGACAAAGATAAATGAAGATGTTGAAATAGAACCAATATTTATTGATACAGAAGAGGGGGAAGAAATTTTAAGACACAGCACTTCTCATATCCTTGCACAAGCGGTAATGCATCTATTCCCAAATGCAAAATATACCATTGGACCTGCAATTGAGAAGGGATTCTATTATGATTTTGACCTCGAAAATCCACTTACGGAAGAGGATCTAACAAAAATCGAAGAAGAGATGAAAAGGATTATTGATGAAAAGATACCCTTTGAGCGCCTTGAACTTCCTAAAGAAAAGGCAATAGAACTTTTTGTAAAATTAAATCAACCATACAAAATAGAAATTATTGAAGAAGTTAAGGAAGATACTGTTTCAATATATAGACAAGGAGATTTCACGGATCTTTGTAGAGGCCCTCACATTCCTGATACCTCTTACGCAAAACACTTTAAATTACTAAATGTCGCAGGTGCCTATTGGAGGGGCGATGAAAAGAATAAAATGCTTCAGCGTGTTTACGGTACTGCATTTGCAACAGAAGAGCGCCTAAAGGAGTACTTGAATTTCCTGGAAGAAGCAAAGAAGCGTGATCACAGGAAAATTGGAAAAGAATTGGATTTGTTCAGTATTCAGGAAGAGATAGGACCAGGACTAATTCTTTGGCACCCCAAAGGGGCAACGGTACGAAAAATTATCGAGGATTTCTGGCGTGATGAACATATAAAACGTGGGTATTACTTCGTCTATACACCACATATCGCACGAGTTGAGCTTTGGAAGACATCAGGACACTGGGATTTCTACAGAGAAAATATGTTTTCTCCAATGGAAGTTGATAAAGGTTCCTATATGGTGAAGCCAATGAACTGTCCATTTCATATTGCAATTTACAAATCAAGAACGCGAAGTTATAGGGATTTACCTCTGAGATTTGCAGAGCTTGGAACTGTTTACCGATATGAGAGAGCAGGCGTTCTTCATGGTCTTTTGAGAGTAAGGGGTTTTACTCAGGATGATGCACATCTTTTTGTACAACCTGAAAAACTGGAAGAAGAAATAATAGGTGTTGTGGAATTTGCAAAATATATGATTGAGACTTTTGGATTTAAAAATTACAATGTTTACCTTTCAACTCGTCCAGAGAAATATGTCGGAAGCCTTGAAAACTGGGAATTAGCAACAAATGCGCTTAAGGTTGCACTTGATGAGTTAAAGATTCCTTATAAGATTGATCCAGGTGAAGGTGTGTTTTATGGACCTAAGATTGATATAAAGCTTGTTGATGCAATTGGACGTGAATGGCAAGGGCCAACAATCCAAGTTGACTTTAATTTACCTGAGAGGTTTGATGTAACATATATTGGGGAAGATGGAAAAGAACATAGGCCCATTATGATTCATAGAGTTGTCCTTGGCTCAATGGAAAGATTCTTCGGCACTCTCATCGAGCAGTATGCAGGGGCGTTTCCTACTTGGATTGCACCAATTCAGGTAAGAATTGTGCCTATTGCAGACAGACATCTTGAATATGCTCAATCTGTTAGGGGAAGACTGTTCCTAAATGGATTACGTGTTGAAGTTGATGAAAGATCAGAAAAAATGAATGCAAAAATTAGAGATGCTGAAACTGAAAAAATCCCTTATATTCTTATTGTGGGTGATAAAGAAGTTTCTTCAGGTAGTGTTTCCGTTAGAAAAAGACGTTCAGGTGACATTGGGATAATGAGTGTAGATGCATTCCTTGAACGCATTTTGAATGAAGTTAAGAATAGAGTTATAGATTAGTAAATTCTTTTATACTTGACTAATTTTGAAGAATTTGTATAATAGCACTTGGACAATTGAAGAAAAAGGGCAAAGCCCTACCTTAAGCGGCCGAGAGCTTGCGAAAAGGTTTTGGTTTTTAATAATTAGTAATTTGTATGTTATTCTGGTAGCCTCTCGGCTACCTATATTTATTTTATGGAGGTGAGGTATTAACAGTAAGGACGTAATCGCAAACGAAAACATCCGCCTGAAGGAAGTGCGCCTCATTGACGAAAATGGCGCTCAGGTTGGAATTATGAGCTCAAGGGATGCCTTGAACATTGCAAGAGAAAAAGGTTTAGACTTAGTGCTTATAGCACCAAATGCAAATCCACCGGTTTGCAAGATTGTAGATTTAGGCAAGTATCTCTACGAACAAACAAAGAAAGAAAAAGAAGCAAAGAAGAAACAGACAAAAATTGAAGTTAAACAGATGCGCTACAGATTGAAGATTGACACAAATGATCTTGCTATAAAAAATAAAAAAGTAAGAGAGTTCTTAGAAGATGGCAATAGAGTAAATATTGAAATATGGTTTAGGGGAAGGGAAATGGCATTTACAGATCAAGGTTATGAGCTTGCAAATAAAATAATTGATGCACTATCTGATGTTGCAGTCGTTGCAAGTCCCCCCAAAATGACTGGCAAGAATTTACTTTTTTCCCTTGAACCGAACAAAGAAGTTTTAAAGAAATTAAGGGAAAGGAGAGAAGCACATGAAAAACAAAATCAGGTCAAGCAGATCAGCAATGAAGAGGTTTAGAGTTACAGGAAGTGGTAAACTTGTTGCTTATGGTGCAAACCATAGCCACCATCTTGAAAAGAAATCTTCAAGAAGAAAAAAGAGACTCAACAGTTTGCATGTAATCTCTAAGACTGATGTAAAGAACATTTTAGGTGTTGCTCCTTATTTAAAGTAACAAAAATTTTTGAAAGGAAGTGATATTATGAGAGTTAAGGCAGGAGTTGTTACAAGAAGAAAACATAAAAAGATTCTAAAATTAGCAGAAGGTTATAGAGGGGCTGCTTCACGTAGATTTAAGGTCGCAAATGAGGCAGTAATGCATGCCCTTAAGTATGCCTACATTCATAGAAGAGAGAAGAAGAGAGAATTTAGAAAACTTTGGATTGCAAGAATTAACGCACTTGCAAGAGAATATGGTTTAACTTATAGCAGATTCATTAACGGATTGAAACTTGCAAGTATTGAAATTGATAGAAAGATGCTTGCAGATCTTGCTGTAAATGATGCAAAGGCTTTTGAAGAACTTGTGAATAAGGCAAAAGAGGCACTTGAGAAAAACGGGGTAAAAGCATAAAATTTAAACCTTCAATCAACTTTTAGAGGGGAGCAAACGCTCCCCTAATTTTATTTACTTTTCAGTAAAAATTCTTCGGCTTTTTAATGCCTTTGCTATGAAAAATGTTACTACTGTATCAAGCAGCCCCTTTATAAGGTTAAAAGGAACATTTATTGTGTAGATGTAAGAAAGTGTTTGTTCCTTTGTCCATGAAGGTAAAAACTTTGGTATTGCCCAAAGATTTGCAGGGATCATTATCAGTGCCATTGCAATCGTTCCCAAGATAAGCCCCAAAATAAGCGTTAAGTCATTTTTCTTTTTAAAGCTTACCAAACCTACAACTAACGCAAAAGTGCCTGTTGCGATAAAGTTCAAAAGGACACCAATGGGACCACCTTGTCCTGCTCCACTAACAAAAAATAGCAAATCTTTTACAAATGCAATAGCAATTCCAGCAATTGGACCAAAAAGGTATGCACCAACAAGTAAAGGAATGTCCCCTAAATCTGTTTTGAGGAAACTTGCTTGAGGAAGCAAAGGAAACTCTGTAAACCTCATTAGTACAAAACTAAGGGCTGCAAGAATTCCAGCAAAAATGATACTTCTTAAATTTTTCCAGGACATTTTAAACCTCCTTCCTTCCAGACTTTACTGTCGGCTTGGGATTTTCACCCAATCAACAACCCTTGTGGTTGCTCGTGGGCTTAAGGGGTTTACCCTATCACCACCGATCAGGAATTGTTACCCATTTGGGTAACTCACCTTGCCCTGGAGGCATCATATTTTAGTAAATTTTGTAAAAAATTCAAAATTCGTTATATTGTTTTGGTATGGATTTACTCAAAACAGTTGCTTTAAACTATCTAAGGTTTAATAAACCAAAAGAAGCAAAAATTTATTTAAAGGAATTTTTAGATAACGATTCGTTTGATTTTAATGTTGACAAATATTATATTGAGTTTGCAGAAAAAGAAATTGAAAAGGCCAAAGAATATAACGTACAACTTATCCCTTTTTATGATGAAAAGTACCCTAATGCCTTATCTCTTTTAAAAGATAAACCAATCTTACTGTATGTAAAAGGTGATTTCATTGAGTTTCCAAAAGATGCAGTTGCAATTGTTGGTTCAAGAAAATGTACAAATTATGGGAAAAGTGTTGCTTATAAAATTGCATATGACCTTGCAAGCGTAGGGGTTTCTATTGTAAGCGGGCTTGCATATGGTATTGATAGTGCTGCCCACAACGGCGCACTTGATGCAAATGGAAAAACAATTGCAATTTTGGGTAGCGGCATTGATGTAATTTATCCACGGGATCATCTTAGTTTGTCAAGGAAAATTGAGGAAAATGGTTTTATTGTTTCTGAGTTTCCTTTTGGAACAGAGCCTATGAAATACAACTTTCCTTTTAGAAATAGAATTATAAGTGCTTTGAGCCTTGGTGTTATTGTAGTTGAGGCTGAATTAAAAAGTGGTTCACTTATAACTGCGATGCATGCAATAGAGCAAGGAAAGGAGGTTTTTGCAGTACCTGGCAACATCACAAGCCCAACAAGTTTAGGAACCAATGCGCTTATAAGAGATGGTGCAATCCCTTTACTTGATGTAAATGATATTTTTGAAAATATAAAAGAATTGAACCATTTGAAATTAAGTAAACGTATCGAAGAATTTTCAGAAATAGAGCAAGCAATTCTTAATATGCTTGAAGACGGAGACACCTTTGACACCTTGAAGGAGAAAATTTCCTCAGGAGATTTTTTGATTAGTGATTCTGAAATTTTGGCTACACTTACGACACTTGAAGTGAGGGGTTATTTAAAGAAAACCTTAGGGAGGTATTTTAAGATATGAGAGTTATTGTGATTGGAGGTGGCCTTGCAGGAAGTGAGGCAGCACTTCAAATTGCAGAAAGAGGAATAGAAGTAATTCTATATGAAATGCGACCTATAAGATTAACTGAGGCACATCGCACAGGGAACTTTGCAGAACTTGTTTGTAGTAATTCTTTAGGATCGGTTGAACTTAACGATGCAAGGGGGCTTTTAAAAGAGGAAGGTTTGAGATTAGGATCAATTCTACTTCAAGTAGCGTTAAAAAATAAGGTCCCTGCGGGAAAGGCGCTTGCAGTTGACAGAGTAAAATTTTCCGAGGAAATTACAAACATTATTTTATCACACCCCAAAATTCACGTCGAAAGAGCAGAAATTACAAAAATAGACTTTGATAATGACATTGTAGTTATTGCAACGGGACCTTTAACGAGTGATGCACTATTAAGTGAGTTGCAAAAACTTTTTGGAGAAAATCTCTTCTTCTATGATGCAGTTTCCCCTGTCGTTACAAAAGAGTCGCTTGACTTATCAAAAATGTTTTTTGGTGGAAGATACGATCAATCACCTGATTACTTGAATATACCTCTTAATTATGATGACTATGAAAGATTTTATAAGGAACTTATTGAAGCAAAAACTCATACACCTCACGATTTTGACAGAATATTTTTCGAGTCGTGTCTTCCCATAGAAGAGATTGCTCGGCGTGGTTTTGATGCTTTAAGATTTGGGCCTTTAACACCAAAAGGCTTTGGGAAGGCCTTCTTTGCAGTTGTGCAATTAAGAAGGGAAGATACAGATGGAAATCTTTTTGAACTTGTAGGTTTTCAAACATCTTTAACGTATCAGGAACAAAAAAGGGTTTTTGGACTTCTTCCAGGACTTGAAAATGCTGAATTTGTAAGATACGGAAGCATTCATAAGAACTCCTATTTCAGAGCAAATAGAATTCTAAATAAAACACTTCAGACTAAAAAATTTCCAAATGTTTTTCTTGCAGGGCAAATTACAGGATCTGAAGGTTATAGTGAGGCAATTCTTACAGGACTTGTATCTGGTATAAATGTAGCAAGATTGTATAGGGGAGAAAAACCTATTGAAATACCTGATGAAACAATGATAGGAAGCCTCATTAGATTTCTTGTTGAAAATGATCTTGAAGATCCGCAACCAATGCGTGCAAACTTTGGCCTTATTCCTAAAAAATATTTTGAAATTCCCAAAAACAAAAGAAAAGAAAAATTTATAGAGGATTCAATTAAATCAATAGAACTTGTAAGAGGTATGATATGAATGAATTGACATCACTTAAGGAACTTTATAAACTTATATCACCTTGTAATCTATGTCCCCTTCGATGTAATGTTGAAAGGTTAAAGGGTGAAATTGGACTCTGCAACTCTGATATTTTTGTAAAAATATCTTCAGCAGTTTTATACAAAGGGGAAGAGCCGCCTCTATCGGGTCGTTTTGGTTCAGGAACGATTTTCTTTAGTAATTGTAATCTCAAATGTGTTTATTGTCAGAATTATAATTTTAGCCAGTTGGGTTCGGGAAAGACTGTTTCGGTAAAAGAACTTTCAAATTTAATGCTTTCGCTTGAAAAGAAAGGTGCTGCAAATATAAATTTCGTAACGGCAACGCACTATGCACCACAGGCAATGGCTGCTCTTACACTTGCGCGAGAAAAAGGTTTAAAAATTCCTACAGTTTGGAATACCATAGGCTATGAGACTGTTCAAGTTATAAAACTTCTCAACAATTTTATTGATATATATCTTCCTGATCTTCGATATGTAAATGATGAAGATGCCTTTAAATATTCAAAGGCACCAAGATATTTTGAAATTACATTAGAAGCAATAAAAGAAATGGTAAAAGCAAAGAATATCAGATTCGGAACTGATGGACTTCTCAAAGAGGGTGTTGTAGTAAGATATTTGGTATTTCCTGGTAAGCTTGATGAGCTGCGTATAGCTTTAAGACTCCTCAAGAAAGAATTCGGAGATTCTATATTTATTTCCGTTATGACTCAATATGTTCCAGTGTACAGAGCGCACGAGTTTAAGGAACTTGCAAGAAAACTTTTGAAAGAAGAGATAAATGAAGTAAAGAAAATTGTAAAAGAAGAAGGCTTAAAAAACGGTTGGATACAGTACGATTAATACTTGACAAACGCAAAATTAGGTGTATAATATGTGCTCTAAATAACTAAGAAAAGGGAGTGATTATATGAGAATAGGGTTTTTTGGTGGTGTAAGAGAAATTGGTGGAAATATAATCCTTATGGAGTCAAATGGAGTTGGTATAGTGTTTGATTTTGGGAGAAGGTTTCCCACATCTCAGGTTTTCTTTAACGATACTATTAAGGGGAGACCTGAAAAAGGATTTGAAGACTATGTTGAATTAGGAGAACTTCCACCCTTTAGGGGCTTTTATAAAAACGAATTAAGTGAAGAAAAATCTCTTCCAATTGAGATTGGTGGCCTGTTTTTTTCACATGCCCATCTTGATCATATAGGCCAAATTTGTTATTTGAGTGATTCTTTAAAAAAGTATATGACTAAGGGAAGTTTTGCAACACTAAGTTATTTTGTTGAGAAGGGTATTGTAGAGTGTATGCCTTCAAATATTGAAATAGTTGATGGAAAAACAGTTCAAATTGGTGATTTTAAAATAACTCCTTACTTTATAGATCATGATGTTCCGGGAGCTGTTGCCTATTTTGTTGAAACGCCAAAAGGATTAGTCATTTACACAGGCGATATTTACTTTAAAGGTGTTAAAAGTGAACTTTCCAATAAGTTCGTTGAATATGCAAAATCTCTTAGGCCTTATATACTTATCACAGAAGGAACTCGTATCGGTTGGAACGGTATTGTGAGCAATACCGAACCCGAACTTAAGGAACAGATTAAGGAAGTTGCGTCGGTTTTCAAGGGATTAATTATCGGTAATGTTTATGAAATTCATCTTACAAGAATTCAAACATTCTTTAATGCAGCAAGTGAACTTGGAAAGAAATTTATTATTCATGAGGATTATGCAAGCACACTTCTAAAATATGGCGAATTTGAAACGATTGCAAGTGAAATTTTAAATGCTCCTAATACTTTTGTTTATGCACCGTTTGAAAGTAAACTTAACATACCAAAGGAAAAGTTCGTTACAAAAGATGAATTAGTGTCAAATCAGGTTAATGAAATTTTACTTTTAAATTTTTCTCATATTCCAGAACTTATTGATATTAAACCCATCGAAGGCTCAGCATACATAATGTCAGGAGGAGAGCCACTTTCTTCAGTTGATCCTTTAAACACGAAGATTTTGGAAAATTGGCTTTCAAAATTTAATCTTCCTTTATTTAGGATTCACTCTCCAGGGCATGCTTCGGAAACTGAAATACTTTGGATGGCAAAGGAAATAAATCCTGAGATACTTCTTCCAATTCATACTCAAATTCCAGAGCGCTTTAAAGTAGTACATGCAAATGTGCAATTTCTTGAAAAGGGTATATTGACTGAGTTTTAATTAGTAGTATAATTTAAATACCATGGGCAAAACCCAAATTTTGAAAGGAGGTAGAGTATGAAGAAACTGATTGCAATCCTTGCAATCGTAGTAATGATTGTAACATTTGTAAGAGTAGTCCCATCAGTACAAGGAGAGACTGTAAAAACAATCGTAGTTTATGTAGGCAAGACCACAGGCACTATCGATGGAAAATCAACAACTCTTGATCAAGCACCTGTTATTGTAAACGGAAGAACTCTTGTCCCAATAAGATTTATATCAGAGGCATTTGGTTCAACAGTAGAATGGAATGGATCCACCCGTGAAGTTACAATTAAACTCCTCAACAACACAATTGTCCTTAAGATTGATTCACCAACAGC
>NZ_JBMFSR010000006.1:0-43036 GCF_049967455.1 Caldisericum sp.
GCTCCATCATGAAGAGGAGAATTTGGAAAAAATATTGTGATAAGAGTTTCTGCTTTGACCTTTGCCCCAATCTCAACTCCTGTCTCCATATACTCAGAAAGAGGAACTTCCCTTTCTACAACAATGAGCGCCCCAATCTTATTTAAGGAGATTGTATTAACGCTTTTTACAATTTCTTCAACAACGGTTCTATAATCCTCTTCTCCTTCAAGAGATTCTTGAATTTTAATATTTTTACCTAAACCTGTGAACCATTTCCTCAACTCAGGCTGAAATACAACAACCAAAAGATAAGGGAGAAACATAAAAGAGTAGGTGATTAAATTACTTGCAAGAAAATGAAGAGTTGTTAATCCAATCTTGTCCGAAAGATACGAAACCAAAAATACTCCTACAAAATATAACGCTATACCCTCTGCAAGTTGAAGTGTTCTTGTGTTTTGAATAGCTCTTAGAATAACATAAAAGATAAGACTCACAATGAGTATATCCACAACATTGAGAATAATTGTCATTGCACTTATGTCTCTAAAAGTATTAATCAATAAATCCATATCAACATATTTTCTCATAAAATGCATTTTTTGAAATACCTTCTATAAGTCTTTACGCCTTTAGATATATTCAGGAATGCCTTACTTAAAAAAATAAGTTTATTAAGTTATAGACTTGTATATCGTCTTACATTTTTAGTGGAAATAGTAGAAAATTTGCGAAAGGCTATGTGTTATAGAATTACATATCCTGCTAAAGAAACCCTATTAAGATCGAAAAGTATAATATCTCAATCCCTCCATATGAAAATTCTTTAAAATCTAAATCAGAAAGTTAGTTTTTGTGTATAATTACATTATGAAGAGAACACAAACACCAGAGATTGCCTCGATTTTATTTGCTCTTTCAAATGTGATAAGTAAACTTTTGGGATTTGTAAGAGACCTTTTCCTCAGTAACTATTTTGGTGTTTCTAAAAGTGTTGATGCGTTATCTGCAACGCTACCTATTAATTCAATTTTTCAAAACTTGATGACCTCTGCAATTGTTGTATCTTTCATTCCGCTTTTTCTTGAGGAAATTGCAAATGATAGAGTAAAGGCTGAAAAAGACTTAAGTGCACTTTTCAATTTACTATTTATTATATTTTTAATTTTAGCAATAGTTCTTATGGTTTCTTCGAATGCGCTTGTAAATATTCTTGCACCGGGATTCAAGGATGAAACTCTGCGTAATATAATGGGAAAACTCATAGATTTTGTTTCAATATCTGCTTTTTTGTGGGCAATTGTTGGATTTCTTTTTGGGGTTGCCCAGTCAAAGAAACACTTTTTTATAACAGCATTTACACCACTTCTTGCAAATTTGTTCACAATTTTTGGTCTTGTATTCTTCCATAAAACATTTGGAATTTATTCATACGTAATAGGAATGAATATTGGGCTTCTCTTACAATTTCTTGTAATGGCATATTACTCCAAAAAGTATCTAAACTTGAAATTTGGTATGTATTTCTCGGTAAGCAGAAACCTTTTAAGTCGCCTTTTTGTTTTATCCTTACCTTTAATTCTTTTACAACTAACAAATTATTTTGTAACGCTCCTTTCAAATAGGATCGCTTCAACCCTTTCTGAGGGAAGTATTGCATCCATTCAATACGCAAACAAATTAAGACAACTCTGGGTAAGTTTACTTACTGTACCAATTGCAACTGCCTATTATCCTTTTTTATCTGAGGCTGCTATTACCGGTAATTTTGATCGGTTATCACAAATTTTTAGAAGAAGCGCTGAATTTGCACTTATTCTTGGCATACCGATAACAGTTGTATCTTTTGCGTTTGCAAATCCTATTGTACAAATTGTTTTTAAGCGTGGCGCTTTTAACGAAGAAGCAGTTATTCTTACAACGCTTGCATTTAAGTATTTCTCAATAGGTATTTTTGCCCTTATGATTACAACCCTTGCGATGAGAGTACTTTATGCCCTGAAAGAGATGTATCTTGTACTTCTTGTTTCAGTTGTTATTGCGGTAATTAACATTCTACTTTTTTATCCTCTTGTTAAAGTATTTGGACACGCTGGAATACCTTTTGCAATAAGCATAGGGATTATTATAGAAACAATTGCATTTTTGATTGCACTTGAGATTAAAACACATATAAAACTTGGGGAATTTTTCATCTCAGTTTTGAAGATTACTGTTCCAAGTTTAGTAAGCGTAATTTTTATGTATTTTATTTATAACATTGCAATAAGATTTATCGGAAATGCAAAAACACTAAATATACTTGTATCATTTACCATAAGCGCGGTAGTCTTTATTATTTCGTATTTTATTTTGCTAAAAATTTTTAAAGTTGAAGAACTTGATACAATCATAAAAATCTTCAACAAATAGATTTAGTAAAAGTAAAGTTTTTGGTAAAATAAAGTATGGAAAAGTTTGATATAGAAGACATAAATAAAAATAGATATGTTGCATGCATTAGTTATGTTTCAATACTTTTTATCCTTCCTCTTTTGCTTGTAAAAGATAGTCCTTTTGTTAAAGAACACGCAAAACAGGGTTTTATACTTTTCCTTTTGGAAATAATGGGCTCGACAATTTACTACTTTCCAATTTTTGGAAAAATTTTAGGTAGCATTATTCTTATCCTTTGCCTAATAGCTTCGTTTATCGGGTTTTTGGTTGCTCTTACGGGTGGTTTTATTGAATTCCCAATAATTTACGATCTTGCAAAAGAAGTTAAAATTTAAATCTTAACACTCACCGTAATGCTTGCAACTGCCATAATAATTTCAGTATTTTTATCGTTAAACTCCTCCATAATCGCACCATAATCTATTAGACCACCCTTTATAACTTTTATGGATAGATTCTTTTTGATGGGAAACGCTTCCATAAGGCGATTCATATCAACATTTTCTGGATAAGGTACACCAAGAAGTGCATCAATTTTAAAATCCTTTATATTCAATTCAAGAAGACCGATAATATACACTCGAGAGATTGCATCTTTAACTGCCTTGATGCATGCATTCGTTGGATCCTGCCCGTGGGAATCAACACCAAATCCAAACTCCATAACAAATCTTTTGTACTCTGCCATTTTTACCTCCTTGTTTAAATAATTGCAATATTATTGTATAATTAGAAAACAATTTTGAAAGAAGGTTAAAAAATGTCTCTAAGAAAATTTGGGAAAACCGAAGAATACTTATTCCCTCTTGGATTTGGTACAATGAGACTACCCACGATTGGAGGAGATAACTCAAAAATAAATACAGACGAAGCAATAAAAATGATTCGCTTTGCAATCGATAACGGACTTAATTACGTGGATACGGCTTATCCATATCATGGTGGTAATTCAGAAATTGTAGTTGGACTTGCATTAAAAGACGGCTACAGAAAAAAGACAAACATTGCAACAAAACTTCCAACTTGGCTTATAAACGAAAAAAGCGATCTCGATAAATATCTCTTCGAACAACTAAAGAAACTTCAAACGGATTATATTGATTTTTATTTACTTCACACGCTTGATAAAGGACTTTTCCAAAAAATGGTTGAGGTAGAAGCAGTATCGTGGGCAGAGAAGAAAATAAAAGAAGGGTATATTAAGTATCTCGGATTTTCATTCCACGACGAATTTCCAGTCTTTAAAAGTATTGTTGATTATTATCCAAACTGGACTTTTGCTCAAATTCAGTTAAACTACCTTGATACAGAATACCAAGCGGGGCTAAAAGGATTGAAATATGCACACGAAAAAGGACTTGCAGTAATTATAATGGAGCCCTTAAGAGGTGGCGAACTTGCAAACCTACCACCAAGAGTTGAGGAAGTTTTTAAAAGCGTTAATCCTAATCGCCCAATTGTTGAATGGGGTTTTGACTTTTTGTGGAATATGCAAGAAGTCTCACTTGTTCTAAGTGGAATGAGCACGATGGAACAAGTAAAAGAAAATATCGAATATGCAAAAAGAGCCTATATCGGAATGCTTACAGATTCAGAACTTGAGGCATATAAAAAAGCTGCAAATTTAATAAGTGAATTGCGTCCAATTGGATGCACGGGGTGTGGATACTGTCAACCTTGTACAGTAGGAATTAACATACCTGGTATCTTTGACATATACAATAAAGGCTATCTTTTTCAAAATATGGAACGAGCGAAAAAAAGATATTCATTTGAGAAAGTTAAGGCAACAGAGTGTATCGAATGTGGGAATTGTGAAGCGCAATGTCCACAAGGTCTTCCAATTATACAACTTCTTAAGAAAGTGCATAGGGAATTTACTACTGGTGCATAAATGAAAAATTGCTCTCCTCAAAACCTTGTTAAAAAGGCAATTATTGATGCAAAACTTAATCTTGCTATTTTCGAGGAAAATGAACTTATATACTCGGATGCAAAGTCAGGGATTTCTCCTATATTTAACTTTGTAAAAGAAAACCTCAACAAAGTTGATAATTTAAAAAACTTATACATAGGGGATAGAATAGTCGGTAAAGCAGGAGCAATGCTTACAGTATTGTTAAAACCCCATTATATTTATGCACATGTTTTAAGTAAAAGTGGTAAAGAGATTCTTGAAAGATACAAAATTAATTTTGAATTTGGCACATTAACGGACTATATCATAAATCGTGACAAAACAGGATTATGCCCCTTTGAAAATGCAGTATTAAATATTGAAGATCCGCTTGTTGCTATAAACGAGATTGAAAAAACGCTTAAGAAGCTTCCAAGAACATAAATCCTAAGGAAGATTTTCAAGAAATTCTACAATTTCCTTTATAATGTATTCAGGCGTTGATGTACCAGAAACGATGCCAATTTTCAGGCATTTGGATAACTCGTATTTTTTTAATTCCTCTGCGTCTTCTACAAAGAAAGTATTTTTATTTATCCTTATTGCAATTTCATAAAGCCTGTTTGTATTTGCAGAGTGTTTGCCACCAACTACAATAACGCAATCAACTGATTGTGCTAAAGCTTCTGTTTCTTGTTGCCTATTAACTGTTTCGGGGCAAATTGTATCAAAGAACCTAAATTCAAAAGAGTGCTTTAGGAAAAATTGAGAGACATTAAACACAAGGAATCTTGAAACAGTTGATTGGGATACAAGGGCAATTTTTGGAAAGTGTTCATTTTCAAATTGATTAAGTTCGTGTAAATCCGAAATTACAGCAAAAAGATTTTCTCCTGCGGTTTCCTTAAGTACTTTTGTTTCTCTATGTCCTTTTTCACCAACAACAACAATTTTATAATCTTCACTTTTAAGCTTCTTAATAATATTAATAGTCCTTATAACAAAGGGACATGTTACATCGATAATTTTCTCAAATCTTTTCTTTAAATTTCCTACTTCTTCATCTGTTGCGCCATGTGCTGGGAGAACGACAAATTCACCTGAATCATTTGGCTTTGCTACTTTCACCCCTAGCGCCTTAAGACGTGCCATTTCTCTTTCATTATGGAGAATTGAGTCTACAGTAAAAATGCCTTTTGATTGTCTTGTTAAGTTTTCGACAATGCTAACTGCACGCTCAACACCTGAACAAAAACCAACCGACTTTGCAACTATGATAGTTCTTCTGCCTTTATTATGCATTCCTGAATTTTCTCCATAAGATAATCTGTCGCCTTTTCGTAATAATCCTCATCATTGGGATTAAATATTTCGTAAGGTTTTATAGGTTCTCCAAAATATACGGCAAGCTTTGTCCGCTTTACATGGATAAACCTTCTTCCAAGCCCCACAATGGAAGCAGGCACTATAGGAACTTTTGCAATAGTTGAGAAATAAACTGCACCTCTTTTTCCTTTGAGAAGCTCTCCTGTTTTAGACCTTGTCCCCTCTGGGAAAAGAAGCAATGGATAGCCTTTTTTAAGTACTTCTAATGAAAGCCTTATCGAAGATAATTCTGGTTTTTCACGATTTACAGGAATACCACCAAGTGATTTTAAAATTTGCGCAAAAATTTTGGTTTCAAAAAGCTCTTTCTTTGCAAATGAATACATCCTTTTTGGTAAGGCAGCACCAATAAGAGGAATGTCAAGCCAATGTGTATGATTTGGAGAGACAATATATCCACTATCCTTTGGTAAATGTTCTACTCCTAATACTTTAAAGTTATAAAATATTTTAAAATAGAGAATCGCTATAATTTTGAGAATTCCGTAAAGCATATTCCTTACCCTTTATAAACTCCATTATTAAAGTAATCACTTCATCAATCGTTAAATTTGTCGTATCAATTACATAGGCATCTTCAGGCACAGTTAATGGGGCAACACTTCTTGAGGAATCGATAATATCACGCATCTTCAAATTTTCATAAACCTCTTGATATGTTGTGTCTACACCTTTAAGAATAAGTTCTTTAAAACGTCTCGAGGCACGCTCTTCCAGTGTTGCTGTAAGAAATATTTTTAAAAATGCATTTGGTAGCACTACAGTTCCAATATCGCGCCCAACCATGACAACATTACTCTTATCAGCAATTCTTTGAAGTTCTTTAGTTATTACTTCACGTACTGCCGGATCTTCGGATACAGGAGAAACAAGTACATCTATACTTTTATCTCTCAATTTTGAAAGAGAAACTTCATTTCCATTAAGAAAAATTTTTCCCTCTTTTATATCCACGTTAAAATCTGATACTGCCAAAGGATATTCCTCTTTTTTAAGGCCCTTCAGAACGACGTTAAGAGTTGCAAGCCTATAAAGAAGACCACTATCAATAAATTCGTAATTTAGGCGTTCTGCAAGGATTCTCCCAACGGTTGACTTACCAGAAGAGGCAACTCCATCAATTGCGATTTTACGAGTTTTCATAATCTCTAATCTTATTTATCCTTCGTTCGTGTCTGCCGCCCTCAAATTTTGAGCTTAGCCAAACATCAACAATTTCTTTTGCAACTTCATCTCCCACAACACGTCCACCCATACAGAGGATATTTGCATTATTATGTTCACGTGATGCATGAGCTGTATAAAGGTCATTGCAAAGTGAAGCTCTTATTCCCTTTACCTTGTTTGCAGATATACTCATACCTACGCCTGTTCCACAGATAAGAATACCAAAATCAAAATCGCCTTTTGAAACTGCTTCTCCAACTTTAAAGGCATAGTCAGGGTAATCAACGCTTTCCTCTGTATAAGTTCCGAAATCTTCGACGTCAACTCCCTTTGTTTTTAAAAAATTTTTTATAATTTCTTTTAATCTAAAACCTGCATGGTCTGAACCAATTGCTATTTTCATAATTACCTCCTAAATCTTTTAAGTGTAGTTTTTAAAAAACCAAAAGCATAAGAAAACGCAATATCAAAAATCTCACTTCTTACAAGTTTACCAATCCCAACATAAATTATAAATAAGATTATACCTAACCCAATACTTCTCAAAAATACAGTTAAAGCGTGTGCCTTTATCGGAATAAATCTCAAAGATAGATACGCAAGGATTGCCATAAGTGCACCAACAAAAAACGCTTTAAAGAGTTCTAAAAGAAGATTCCTTAAATATTTTGAATCGAAATAACGCCTATTTATGCTATAAAGGATGTATTGCACAAGGGAAATATAGGTTACAATAGTTGTTGCAAGAGCAATACCAGGAGCTCCCATTATCTTTGCAAGTACTATGTCTAACACAAGGTTTAAGCCAACGCTAACCCAACTTATAAACATTGGAGTTTTTGTATCTTTATAAGTAAAGAATGCCCTCCTAAACAAATCCGCAAGGGTAATACCCAAGAGTCCTAAAGAGTACATAAGAACGTTTGAAGTTGTTAACAGCGCTGAAGATTCGTTGAATGCACCTCTTTCGAATAAAACTCTTACTATAGGGCGTGCCCAGACTGAAAAATAAACCGTAAATGGAATCATAATAAAAACAAGGACATAAAAGGCTTTTTTGAAAAGACGTGCATATTCTTCATCATTTTTACTTACCACATGCGATGAAAGTGTAGGGTAAACTGCAGTTGTAAGTGAAACACCGATAAGTGAATAAGGTATAAGATAAACAGTTTGTGCATATGAAAGAGAGGCAATTGCACCATATGGTAGATAGGATGCAACAGTTTTATCGACAATCTGATATAACACGCTCATTCCTGAAACAACCATTGCGGGTATCATAAGATTTGTAAACTCCTTAAAACCAGCCCAATCAATCTCTTTTACATCGTATTGCCTGAAAAACTTCCATCTAAAATACAAAAAAGAGAAGAGTAAGAAAAAGTAAACCAAACCAAATAGATCTTGACCAAGAACTCTACTGTAAATTCCAATTTTAGGTGCAAGTAACAATAGAGTAATGGGAATAACAAAATTAGCAACAAGACCTGCAACAGCAGGATACAAAAATTGTTTTTCTGCCTGAAAAACTCCTGTAAAGAAACCTGTCATAATGTTAAGGAATCCAAAAACAGCAAGCATTTTAACGAATGCCGACGCATAAGCAAATCTATCTGAAGTTAAACCTGATGCAACTATCTTCACAAATACAGGACTAAATATCACAAGAAGAAGTGTTATAAAAAATAGGATAACACTATAAATGAAGAAGAGTTGACTTACAAAAATTTTACCCTTATCATTTCCTTGTCCTTTTTTCTCGGTATACATTCTTACAATAATAGTTTGCATACCAGAGGCAAAAATACCTAAAATCATATTGGGAATAATAAGCGCAACCTCAAAGGCATCCATTTGTGGGGATGTGCCAAAGTATTTAGCAGTAAGCATATCTCGCACATAGCCCACAATTTTACTTAACAAGGACACAATCGCTGTGATAATTGCTGCTTCTTTTATTGTTTGGCTTCTGAGAATTCTTCTCTTATCCATTTTTTAGAATCCTCAATGAATCAATTCCTCAACAATATCCAAAATCTGTCTATTTCGATTTTCCCAAGAAAACTCTTTCGCATAGATTGCTCGTTTTACACGTTTTTCAATCGAATCTTCAGAAATTGCAAGTTCTACTTTGCGCAAAAATTCTTCTTTTGTTTGTGCCACATAAATTGGAAGGCTACTAACATTTCCAACAGGAGTCGAAACAACTGGAAGACCAGAAGCAAGATATTCATAAGCTTTAAGTGGGTCAATCTTTTTTGTTAAATCGTTTAGCTTAAATGGAATGATAGCAACAGATGATTCCCATAAGATTGGAGCAAAGCTCTCCTGTGTCAATTTCCCCAGGAACTTTATATTTTTCCCTGTAAGAAGAGCAGATATATCAACTGATGTAAAGCCAATGAGCAATATTTCAAAATCAGAAAGATGTTCCGAAAGAAATTTAATCAATTCAAGGTCAAACCAACTCGAAATTGCTCCAACATAAACTATTTGTTTTTTAATTTTTAATGCATCTTTTATTTCGAGCCACTTCGAAAAAAGTGCATAATCCACACCATTTGGAATTTGAATAGGCGCTTTTCCAAATGCTGTAAGTTTTTCTTTTAACAGCGAATTCCCTGTTGTAATTACCACATCTGAAATTTTAACTGTTCTTCTTTCAAGTTCATTTACAAATTGTGGATTAATTAGTCCCCCAAAACTTGCATGATCATCAACGCAGTCATAAATAACCTTTGCGCCAAAACGTTTCAAAGCCTGTGGAAAAAAGGGGATATAAGTAAAAACCAAGTTCGGCTTAAAAGATATTTCGTTTAGATAGGATGTTATAATCCTAAAATAAATTTCCTCATCGAGTTTATTAAAAAGTGGGTATTTTTTAAAAAAAGGAAGAATCGGAAAAGTTCTTAATACATAAAAATTCTCTGAAACCTTTTCAAGCCTAATTTTTTCAACCTTAAAATCTTTCTTTAGATATGCAAGATATGTGTGTGGTGAATCCACATAAACTACTCTAAAGCCATTTTCGCTTAGATATTTCGAAAATCTTGTTTTCCTTGAAGGAAAATCACCATACCTATTTGAAGATAAAAAAAGCACATCCTTAGTCATTCAAAACCTCAGAAAGCGCAGAAATAAACCAAAAGTTGAGGGTAATTCCCCATACATCAAATAGGTTTTCTACAAATATATGAATTAAAATCGCAAGAATCGAAGTTCCAAGAAAAAGATAAATGAGTTTTTTCTCTGAGAAAAACTTATATACAAAGTTTGCAAAACCATAAGATATAAAGAGAACAAAAGATATAATACCTAAAAAACCAGTTTCAGCAAATACATTCACATAAACGCTGTCCATTGAGGTATATGAAAAATAGCCGTACTTCTGTCCTGCAGAACTTCCGAAGGTACCAAGACCTGAACCAAAAAGAGGGTGTTCAAATCCATTTACAAGCCCATACTTCCATCTAAAAAGACGCCCACCTGAATCAAGACTCTTCTGAATATAACTTGGGTCAACAAGAGAAATGATTCTAAGCCTCAAAACAGGAATAATGTAAATCGCAAAAAATCCCAAAAAAACGAGGCTTATTGCAATTATAGGAGAAAATGTTGCAAACGCTGTGAAAAGTGAGCCAAAGGCACCAAGCCAACCACCGCGTGAAAATGTCAAAAGCAACCCGCCTAAAATTGAAAAAGATGCAACTAAATATAACGCTTTCTTTATATAATCTTTATGTTCAAACACATAGTAAAAAGCAACAGGAAGACCCAATTCAAGGTAACCTGCAAGGACGTTAGGTGATCCTACAACAGAAAAAGCCCTTGTATAAATAGATGTTCTTTCAAGATCTTTATCAACCCACTGTGCAGGAGTTGGCACTTTCTTTACATATTGATATATGCCATGAAGACCAAGCAAAACTGATGAAAAAACAAGAGATTTAAGGTAAAAATGTATTTCATCTTTGTTTGGATTAATGAGAAATACTGCAATAAAGACAAAAAATGGCTCAAACAAAAGTCTAAACTGGTGTTGAAATGCAAGGAAAAGGTAATTATTAAATACAAAACCTAAAATAGATACACTTGCAAAAAGAATCGCAAATAATACACTTGGTAGAATTACAAGATCTTTAATCCTCTTATAACCTACAAAAACTGAAAACAAAAAGAACGTTAAAATCAAAAGGTCATCCCAAAAACTTCCAAGTTTAGGAACTTTTTTAAAAACATAATTTATCCAAGGATAGAACGCAATAAGGAAGAGAAATGTCTTCCTTAAAAGAGAGTTTATCTTTTCCATACTATTTTACATCTTTAACAGTTAGCACGGTAACCCAAAGCTTCCAGTTTTCTCCATAAAGTGCAAGATGGGCTCCTGCCATAATGAGATCTTTTCCATAAGGATATGCCCACGCATATTTTTTGTCCAAAGACTTTGCTGTAATATAAACATCTTTTAGCTTTGAAGTATTTTCAACATAAAGAAGATTCTGATCGTAGTAAACATATTTTGCCTCGCTTGGAACAACTTTTACATCTGTAACCTTAAAGCATTTTTTCCCTTGGGAGTCATAAAGAGTGTCTCCAACTTTAATCATCTCTGCTGTTTCAGGTCTAATTGCTTCCGCAAGGAATGTTGCCTCAATATAGTTTCCCTGCGCCAAAATTTCTTTATTTTTAGGATTTAATATCTTGTACAATCCCAGAAGAATTGCAAGCACAAAAATAACCAAAACAATTGATACTAAAAATTTTTTATACACTTTGCACCTCCAATCGCTCTTTCAATCCGTCAATTATACCACGGAAAAAGTGTTTAAGAAATTCTTTTTTGTCATCATAAAAGAAAATAATTGATAAAAATCTTTTAAAAATAAACAAGGGGAGAAATAACAGATAAAAATTAACAGGTTTGAGGAACTTTTTCTGAACAACGATATTATTTCTTGTGCCAAGATACATTCTATAAGGTCTGCTGGATAGCAATGTAAAAGTTTTTCCAAACATTTTAACCTGTTTTCGAAATTCTATAGGATGGTAAATCTTGCTTTTAGAAATAGCAAAGCCTCTAAAACCAGCGTTCCTTGCTCTTAAAACAAATTCTGTATCATCATACCAACCCCACAATCTGCCATCAAAAAAACCAACAGATTCAAATACAAATCTTGGAAGGAATAACCCATTCATCGGCGCAATATCATACTCAAAATAATCCTTGAGGAATTCTCTATCGCTTATTTTCTGCGTAATACCTGTAGTGTTGTTGTAGCGCAATAAATTGTAAAATGGCTTTGAAAACTCTCTATCGCCATAAGTTACTGAGCTTAAAATTAGCTTTTGAAATTCTATGTGTAACTTATCGTAAAATTCAATTAGCATTGAAAGTGCATCCTTTGAAACAATAACATCATCATCA
Source organism: Caldisericum sp. (assembly GCF_049967455.1). Classification (NCBI taxonomy): domain Bacteria; kingdom Pseudomonadati; phylum Caldisericota; class Caldisericia; order Caldisericales; family Caldisericaceae; genus Caldisericum; species Caldisericum sp. Next base: position 12,297 of record NZ_JBMFSR010000006.1, read on the forward strand.
AGCATCCATACAAAATCGTATCCATTTTTATAAGCATACCTCTGTCCTGTTTCGGCACCACCTGCGGGACCTAAGTTTTTATCAAGTCTTAAATATTTAACTGGATATCTTTGAACTAAATCTTGAGTCCCATCAGTTGATGCGTTATCAACCACAATTATTTCTGGGACAATTTTACCATCTAAAATTGACTCAATACACTCTTTTAAAAGCTCTTTTCTATTGTAAGTAATAACAATTGATGCAACTTTCATTCACATATGCTCTTTCTTCTCAATTCCCATTAGGTCAAAAAGAAAGCCCAAAACAATCAAAGAAGCCTTAACTAAAATGAAACGCTTTGTCCTCACTTTTGGGTTTTCCTCACCTAAAACTCTGTAATTTTGATAAAAGAAATTTATGTCCCTTGCAATATCCAATGTAAAAGTGGGAATTCTATGAACAGCGTAATCTAAAGAAATATCATCAAGTATTGAATTTAGATAGAAAATACTATTAAAGATTCTTCTTTCAACTGGATCTATAGGTTCGTTAAATGCAGAGTCAAAATCCAAAAACTCAACACCCCTTTTTTTTGCCTCTTCTACGATATTGTGTAACCTTGCATAGGTATACTGTACATAGAATACAGGGTTATCAAACGATTGTTTAAGTGCAAGATCAATGTCAAAATTAAGATGGGTATCCGCACTTTTCATAAGGAAAAAGAATCTTGCTGCATCTTTCCCAACTTTTTCAATAAGATCGCTTAATGGGTAAAATTTTCCTGTATGCTTTGACATCATTACTTCAACACCATTTTCAAAGAAATGAACGATTTGATACAGGATTACATCGAGAAAATCACCGCCAATACCAACACCTTCAAGAAGTGCTTTCATCGTAATAACATGCCCAAAGTGGTCTGCACCCCAAACATCAATTGCTTTTGAGTGTCCACGTTTAAATTTATCAACATGGTATGCAATATCTGTCAAGGTATATGTTGGCTCACCCGTTGCCTTTACAAGAACTCTATCCTTGTCATCTTTAAACTGAGTCGCCTTAAACCACCAAGCACCATCCTTCTTGTAAAGAAGATTTCTTTCCTTTAACACAGAGAGTACTTGAGAAAGACGCTCAGGAATTTCTAAATCTTCTTCTACTTTTACGAGTTTCCCTTCATAAAGTGAAGATTCAAAGAAAACATTATCGTAATAAACACCAAATAGCCTTAATGATTCTAAAATACTTGGAAAGTCAAATTTTAAATTTTTCCTAAGAGTTTTAAGTTCTTCAATATTAGAATTGGCATCTCCAAGAAGGATATACTCGCCAAGAATTTTAAAAACCTCAATTTGCTTCTTGTAATCATAATGCAAAAATCTATCTTTGAAAATTTCTGTAAGCACATCGGCAATTCGCTTGATGTAGTCGCCTGCATAACCTTCTTCGGGAAACTCTAATTCTTTTCCAAAATTTTTAAGATACCAGTATCGGATAGATTGTGCAAACAGATCCATTTTGTTTCCCGCATCATTTACATAATATTCTTTTTCAACTTCATAACCACGACTCTTTAAAACATTCGAAACAACATCACCTATTACAGCACCACGACCGTTTCCTACATGAAGTGGACCTGTGGGATTTGCGGAAACGAATTCAACCTGAATTTTTTTATCTAAAGGTTCTTTTATGAAATATTTGCTTTTTTTATCTAAAAGTTCTTTAAGGAATTCTTTGTAAAATGTATTTCCAAGTTTTATGTTTATATAGCCACCATCATTTGAAAGGTTTTCAAAATATGGAAGATTAAGGTATTTTATAAGCTCATCTGAAATGTCTTTCGGCGACTTTTTTAATGCCTTTGCTAACTTGAAGGATATGTTCAGTGAAAAGTCACCAAAATTTTCAGGTGCAATAAGCAACTTAAAGTTTTTATCGTAATCAACATATTTCAGAGGCTCGGAGAGAGCCTCTGAAATTTCATTTTGTAGTTTATATATGTTCATTTTTCTTTATACACTAAAATTGGTTCTCTGTTTGCTTTCACCTCATCAGGTCTTGAAACATAAGTTATATGAGGCGCTTCCTTAAGAAGTTCTGGATTTGTTTTAGCTTCATTAGAAATCTTTATCATTGCATCAATAAATTCGTCAATTGTCTCTTTTCCTTCAGATTCGGTTGGCTCGACCATGATTGTTTCTTGAGCATAGGGTTCGAAATGCGGGAAGTAAATTGTTGGGGGATGGAAGCCATAATCAATAAGCCTCTTTGCAATATCAAGTGTCTTAACTCCGTATTCTTTATAGTCTCTTCCCGTAAGGACACACTCATGCATGCAGAATCTGTCGTAGGCAGGCCTATAATACTTTTTGAGTTTTGCAAGGACATAATTTGCATTAATAACAGAAGTTTCTGAAACCATTTTTAAGCCATCATTACCCATTGAGAGAATCCACGCATATGCCTTTACAAGCACCGTAAAATTGCCAAAGAAGGCTTTTACTCTGCCAATAGATTTACGAGGTTCCTCAAGCCCAAAGTATTTTCCACAATTACAAACCAAAGGTGATGGTAGAAATTCAGCAAGATTCTTTTTAACACCTACAGCACCAGAGCCAGGACCTCCAGAACCATGAGGAGTTGAGAAGGTTTTATGAAGGTTAAGATGCACTATATCAAAACCTGCATCTCCAGGACGAACAATCCCCAAAAGTGCATTGAGATTTGCACCATCGTAGTAAAGAAGCCCACCTTGTGAATGAACAACCTCTGCAATTTCTTGAATTTGTCTTTCAAAAAGTCCAACAGTATTTGGGTTAGTAAGCATTAAACCTGCAGTATCTTCATCCATCTTAGCCTTAAGGTCATCAAGATCAATATTTCCAACTTCATTTGACTTCACCTCAACAACCTTAAACCCAGCCATTGCAGAAGAAGCAGGGTTTGTGCCATGAGCAGAATCAGGGACAAGCATTTTGCTTCGAGATTTGCCTTGATCTTCAAAATACTTTCGCATGATAAGAACACCAACAAGTTCACCATGAGCACCTGCAGATGGCATAAGAGTGAATCTATCCATACCTGTTATTTCCTTGAGTGCCTCTTCAAGTTCATACATGAGCCTCAAGTTACCTTGAACAAATTCAAGCGGAGAAAATGGATGAGCCTGCGTAAAATTATCGAGACTTGCAAGATATTCATTTACCTTCGGATTGTACTTCATTGTACAACTTCCCAAAGGATAAAAACCATCGTCAACTCCGTAATTCAACTTCGAAAGTTTTGTAAAGTGTCTTACAACATCAACTTCTGAAACCTCAGGGAGTTCCTTTTTAGCCTTTGATAGTGCATATTCTGGAATTAAATCCTCTACAGCACCATCAAACTCGTCTTTCTTTATCGAATAACCAACACGTCCTTTAACGCTTTTTTCATATATGAGTTTCATAGTATCACCTTCCTAAGGTTTCTACAATTCTATCAAGGTCATCCTTGCTAAAGATTTCAGTTACAGCGAAAAGATATGAATTCACAAGCCCAGTAAAGAAAATGCTTAGTTTAAGCGGTGGAATTACGCTAATTTTTTTCAATCTTTCTTTTATTTCAAGCTCTTCAAGGTCAGTTTCAACTACAAATTCATTAAAGAAAGGATAATCAATACCCTTAAAGTGTCCTGTTTGTAGAAGTCTTGATCTTAAATAATGAGAGGCTTTTATGTTATATGTTGCCAAATTATAAAGACCTTCTTTTCCAAAGAGAGAAAGATATGCATCAATTGCATAGAGATTTAAGTTATGGCTCGTACAGAGATTCGACGTTGCCTTTTCACGCTTTATATCTTGTTCTCTTGAGCGTAATGTCATAACAAAGGCACGTTTCCCATTTCTATCAACTGTCTCCCCTGCAATTCTTCCTGGTAGCTGTCTAATAAAATCCATTTTGGTTGCAAGGTAACCGTTATAAGGACCACCAAAATTAAGGTCAATACCAAAAGACTGCGCTTCGCCAGAGACAATATCAACACCTAAATCCTTTGGTGATTTAAGGAGAGCAAGACTTAAACTTTCCACAACAACCTGTAGAGAGAGCGCGCCAAACTCATGTGCTAATTTTGAAAACGCTTCGACATCTTCAATACCACCAAAAAAGTTTGGATTTTGAACTACAATAACAGCGGTTTCTTTATTTAAGAGATCTTTAACAACATTAACATCAGTTAGATTATCCTTGTATGGAATTTCAACAATTTCAGTTTTGTGGGGTGCAACATATGTCTTTATTGTTTCCATATATTGTGGATGAAGCAATTTAGAAACAACAATCCTATTTTTTCCTGTAAGTCTCATTGCCATTAAAACTGCTTCGGCAGTTGCAGATGCGCCATCATATATAGAAGGAACAACAGCATCAAAACCAGTAAGTCTTGATAGGTGTGTTTGAACTTCAAACATAGTTTGAAGCGTACCCTGCGCAAGTTCAGGTTGATATGGAGTATATGCAGTATAAAATTCTTCTCGTGCAAGGATTGTCTTAATAACAGAAGGCACAAAGTGCTTATAAGAACCTGCCCCTACAAGAGGCTTTAAGGATGCAAAATCAACATTTTCTCTCTCTATCCCTCTGATGTAAGCTATTAGTTCGTCTTCAGAAAGAGGACCTTTTATTTTTAAATCACCCTTGAATCTTAAATCTTTTGGAATATCACTAATAAGTTCCTCAAATGAGGAAACGCCAATTTCTTTTAGCATTTCCTCAAGTTGTTCCTTAGTGTTAGGAATGTACCTCATAGGCTATTCTCTTCTGTACTCTTCGTATGCTTTTGCATCCATTAACTCTTTTAACTCTTCTGGATTTTCCATTTTGATCTTAAAAAGCCATCCTTCACCGTACGGATCTTTATTAAGAAGCGATGGATCAGAGATAACCGCTTTATTAACTTCAACAATTTCCCCAGAGATTGGTGCATAAATGTCAGAAGCAGCCTTTACAGATTCAACCGTAGTGACAGTATCTTCCTTCTTTACCTTTTTCCCTAATGTTACTTCACCTACATACACAACATCACCCAACTTATCTTGCGCATAATCGGTGATACCAACAACGGCAATATCCCCTTCTACCTTAACCCACTCATCGTTTTTTGAATAGTAAAGACCTTCCACGACTTTATAAGCCATATTCTACCTCCTTGAAGTGTAATTAATATACTTCCATGTCAAGAAATTATAATACAAATCATGGAAAATTAGAAATTACTTATTCAAGGTTCTGTATTTAATTTCTCAAATAGAGAATAAATTGCAAAAAATTCATCTGCGCTAACATCTTCTGGGCGGACATTTTCATTTAAACCAAGGTCTTTAAAAATTTTTGAAAAATCAAAGTTATAAAACTCACTTAAGGTTGTTAAAAGTTTCTTTCTTCGACGATTAAACGCCTTGTGAACAAATTGCAAAAATCCTTGATAAGTCTCTCTAAATTCTCTTATTCGTTTTAACTCAATAAGAGAAGAATACACATCAGGCCTTGGAATAAAAAAATTCGGAGGGAAACGCTTATGGAATTTTACCTCAAAGAAAAACTTTGCAAATACAGTTATTGAGCCATAATCTTTTGTTTTTATATTTGAAACTAATCTTTTTGCAAATTCATCCTGAACAAGGAACACTGCTCGACTAAGTTTAGATTTTGCAACTTTCATGATAAGCTCGGATGTAATGTAGTAAGGAATATTTCCGTAAATTTCACTTGCATCAAACTGGTTAAAATCTACGGTAAGTGCATCGGCCAAAATAAAAGAGACATTTGGAATTGGATTTTCTTCGTAAAATTGGACAAATCTCTTATCCAACTCTATTGCATAGATGTGTTTAGAAAATTGAGCAATATTTCTTGTTAAAAATGCAAAACCAGGACCTATCTCTATATAAGACTCATCTTTTGAGGGATTAATTGCTTCCACAATAAAATTAAGGGCAGATGAAGAAACAAGAAAATTCTGCCCCAATCTTTTTGATGCCTTAAAGTTGTACTTATCTATCAGTAATTTAACTTCCCTTGAAATTTCCATTTACCATCAAGAATATAAACTCTTACTTTTCTTACACCCCACCTACTTGCCTCATAGGGATAATAGAAAAAAACATCTATTCTATTCCCTTTAATAGCGCCTCCCGTATCACCTGCAATAGCATAGCCATAACCTTCAACATAAAGGAGAGTTCCCATAGGAATAACTGTCGGGTCAACTGCAACAATACCAAAGCTGCTTCGTAAGCCTGATGCAGTCATCCAAGGGTTGGAATCTGTTTCTCCAATAGTTGGTGAGTAAGCAGTTGCAATAGCATCAAAGGACTTAACATATTTTTTGGGCGGATTCGCTGTGCCCTCAACATAGGTTTTAGTAATAGGCATTTTTGTAATTTTTTCATAAATAAAATCTTCTCTTATTTTATCGCCACCAAAATAAATCTCCTTATAATGGAGTTCTTTTACGCCATTTTCTCCATCTTGCTTTAAATAAATCATACCACTTGCAACCATTGGATCCTTTACATAAATAGTTTTGTATGGTATGTTTACCTTTACAATTTTTTCTTTTTCTTGATACCTCTTAATAATAAGTTTGTTTGAGTTTAGCTCAGAGTTAAGAGGAATACTAATGTAATCTTTGTCTCCCAACGTAATGCCAATGCTTTCAAGGAAATCAGAAACAACTACCTTAGTTGTATAATAAATTTTTGTTTGCTTATCAATAGTAACTTCAATAGGACGAGATCGCATAATTGTTATTTTCCCGGAATCGAAAGACTCATTTAAATTGGGTACAACGATGTCTTCGGGGCGTGTTGTCAAATGTGCCTTCGATAAAACTTCTGATACGGTGAGTTCCTTGAAAGAAAGAACCTGGTAAATCTTATAGTCTGCTGTATCAGTTATTGTATAAACATGTCCAAAAGAAAACAGGAAGGCAAAAGTAAGAAATATTACTATAATTAAAGTTTTAACTATTTTTTCTACCATAACCATTCCTCTCCTTAAGCAATTTTTCAATTGACTCAAGTCTTTCTTCAATGCTTCGCAAACTTCTTACAATTTCTCCAAGAAAATCAACATCAAAATCCTTAAAAGATGCTGTTTGCTCAAGATCTTCTGAGTCAAAATCATCCAAAGAGTTTATTTGCGAAATTAAAGAAAGCTTATTTTTTGTTCGCGTTTCCTTCTGTGTAATATTACCTTCAATCTTCTTGAGGAAAATAGTCGGGAAGAAATAATAAACCCCGTTATCCTCAACCTCAAGGCGTGCAAGTTCACAAAAATTCACTAAAGATGACGGTGAAATTTGATACATATCTCTTGTTGGGAGAACAATAAGGACTGAAAGTTTCTTATGCTCGGGGTTTGGTTTATTTAAAAAATCAAGAATCACTTTCTTACTTATTTTTATCCCTTCGTCCCACATAATCTGTCTTGCAATTTCTGGAAAAGCTTGCCTAAAACTTTTATCAACATCCTCAACAAAATAGAGTAAAAATAACGAATATTTGGTCTCTAAAATTGCTGCATTTTTTTCTATCGGGACCACCTTTAAAACACTTTCACCAAAATATTTTTTTATTACATTTTTTGCAAACATTAAGGCTCCATTTAATGTTTTTATTTTCATCTCATCACCTTCCTAAACTCTTTAGTTTAGCATATTTCTAAGAAAATAACAAGTGTAGTAAAAACACTTTACAAATCCTTATACGTTTAAAATTTCATAAAATTATTTTATTGTTTTTTGTGAATTTAGTGTGAATTTCTATATAATTGAGCATAGGAGGTTAATATGATTAAAATAGTCGTTGACTCAACAGGTTATCTACCACAGGAAATCATAGAAAAGTACGATATAAAAGTTGTACCACTTAAAGTAAGGTTTGGAAATGTGGAATTTAAAGAAACAGATATATCTGTAGAGGAATTTTATAGAAGACTTACCTCATCAACTGAGCTTCCCAAAACTTCACAACCCTCCCCACAGGATTTCATGGAAGTATACAAACCTCTCATTGATGAAGGGCACGAAATAATTTCAATTCATCTTTCCCAAAAGATTTCTGGGACAATAAATTCTGCAAGAGTTGCAATAGAATTACTCAAAACCAACAAGATTCGAATTGTAGACTCAATGAGCACAACATTTTCTCTTAGATTTTTGGCAGAGTTTGCACTTTCACTAATTGAAAAAGGCCTTCCATTTGAGGAAGTTTATAAGGAAACAGTTAATGCAGTAAATAGAATTTACAATAGATTTGTTTTATATCACTTAAAATATCTTGTTGAAGGTGGAAGACTCAGCAAAGCCGGGGGATTGCTCGGAGATATACTAAATATAAAACCAATTTTATCTTTTACAAATGGCGAAGTGAAAATAGAAAGTGTTGCAAGATCCTTGAATAAGGCAAAAGATGTGCTTCTCAAATTTGTTAAAGAAATCAGTGATACCAAAGGCATTGATAGACTTGCGATAATTCACGGAATAAATAGCGATGTAAAAGAGTTTGAAGAAAAGCTAAAGGAGAGCGTTAATGTCCCAATTGAGAAAATGCTTTGTGGTGCAGTTATAGGAGTTTATGCAGGACCTGAGTGGATAGGAGTAGGAATTTTCGGTAAGACTTAAGCTCCGTTTATAAATTGAATCAATCTTTCGTGAAGAATTCCATTTGTTGCAAGAATTTCGTCTGCCTCAAGAAAACTTGTATTACCATCAAAAGTCGAAACTCTTCCACCTGCTTCCTTGACAATGAGCGAACCAGCAGCAATATCCCATATATGAATACCCTTTTGATAGTATCCATCAAAGATACCCATTGCAACATGAGCAAGGTCAAGTGCTGCACTTCCATCGCAACGTAAAGACAATGCACCTTCAAGAATATTTTCAAAACTCTTGTAAGTTTTTTCGTTTCTCTCTTTATATACAAACCCTGTTGCAATTAAAGCATCCTTAAATTCAGAAGTTTTTGAAACTTTAATTGGTTTATAGTTTAATAGTGCACCATGTCCTAACTCTCCTATAAATAATTCCTCAAGGATTGGATTATATACAACACCGAAAGTAATTTCAGAATCCTCCATAAAAGCAATAGAAACTGCAACCTGAGGATAGCCTTTAACAAAATTTGTAGTTCCATCGAGAGGATCAATTATAAATTTTTTATTTGATAATTCATTCAAGTCTTTGTTTTCCTCGGTGATAATTCCATAGCTTGGATAAGCTTTCAAAATACTATCTCGCACAAAGTTATCAATATACTTATCGACATTTGTAACAAGATCCCTTGGCCCTTTATATTCCACATCCAGGTGTTTTCTAAAATTATTTCTAATTATTTCACCAGTCTTCTTTGCAAGTTCAACTATAAAATCTTTTTCGTACATAAGGAACTCTCCTTTCTAATCTAAAAGTTCTAAAACTACAGGTACGTGGTCTGAAGGCTTTTCTAACTTTCTAAATGTCTTTTCAATATAGCAATTTTTTAACTTTGGAAGTAAACTCTTTGAAATAAGAATATAATCAATACGCATGCCCCAATTTCTTCTAAAACTCCCACCTGTATAATCCCACCAGGTAAACTCTTGAACATCGGGATATAGATACCTAAATGCATCAATAAGACCGACACTCATAAGATCAGTAATTGCTTCACGCTCTTCTTTCATAAAACCTATTGTGCCATTAAGCGCTACAGGGTCCCATACATCAATTGGATCCTTTGCAACATTAAAATCACCCATAAGGATAAAATCTGTATTTAAGAAATCGTTTTTTAGAATGTAGTTTTTGATCTTTTGATAAAATTCAAGTTTATAAAAAAATCTCTCCGAACCATATTCGCCACCGTGTGGAAAATAAACATTGAGAATATGAATGCCTCTTACAACACCTAAAATTGTCCTTGCTTCTGATTCAACAAGAACATTTCTATCCACTTTTTCAAACTGAAACCTTGAAATTAGTGCGACACCATTGTAGGCCTTTTGACCAAAAACTTCTACATAATAATTAAGTGATTTAAAATCCTCAAATGGAAAATGCTTTTCCTCCGTTTTTAACTCCTGCATTCCCAAAATATCAATATTGTTATCTTTCAAAAATATTTTAACATGCTCTAATCGGCTTCTTATTGAATTAACATTCCATGTTGCAATTCTCATTTTGATTTTCCCTCCAAATCTTCCAAGAGTTGTTTTACACTTTTCTTGAAAATAGGATGAACAAAATCTGGTTCAATTTCAACCAAAGGCTTTAAGACAAAAATCCTATTTTTCATATCTGGATGAGGAACTTTCAAATCCGGTTCATCAATAACCAAATCATCGTAAAATATTATATCAAGGTCAATTGTTCTGGGTCCCCATTTAATTGTGCGGACTCTTCCAAGACGTTTTTCTATATCAAGAAGAAGTAAAAGAAGTTTTCTTGGAGACAATTCCGTATAGCCTTCAATAACACAGTTTAAAAATGATGGTTGCTCAGTTAATCCGTAAGGAGCAGTTTCAATTATGGATGAAATTTTTCTTATATCCACACCCTCTTCAATAAGATAATTTACTGCATCCAAAATATTCTTATGCTTGTCGCCTAAATTTGAGCCGAGAGCAATAAAAACTCTGTGTTTAACCTGCTCCTCCACCTGATCCTCCACCACCGCCACCACCTCCACCAGAAAATCCTCCACCTGAACCAGTTGAGGTATGAGCAGTTGAACTTAAAGTTTGCATTGCAGAATTTAACGATGTTGTAAAGACATGTATAGATGAAAGATCAGACAAATTCGCTGAAGTAAAGCCCGCTCTGAATATGTAGCTCTTTGATAATTCATCCTGTGGAAGCTTATCAATGTTCATTTCTATGTATTTTAAAACTTTTTCTGCAATCCCAAAAGTTGTTGCATAAACAAGATAATCTTCCCAGATTACGATGGAATTAGGTGCATATTCTTTGAGATTAGAAAAATCTGATAAAAATTTTTTGAGTCCATTCCACTCAGCATATTTCTCAGCACCAAGTTGTGTACGTTTTTTAAGTGTAAGAGATAAAAGTGCAAAAACAAAAAGGAAAATATACAAAAATAACATTAAGAAATAAAGCTCAAATTTTGTAATAACAAGAAATGACAAGAATGAAAAAAATCCAAGCATGACAAAATATAAAAACATAATCTTTGTTCTATTTTCAAAATAGCCCATTTTTCTTCCCTCTTCTTGGACCATTCCTTTAAATTTTTGAAACATATCGTATGCAACTTTACTTTTTGTTTTCGAAAATCGCTTAATCATATCTGTTGAAACAAAATTATTTCCTTCAGAAATTACATTAAAAAGAAAATCATAGGCAAATAAAAGGTGCCCTTCTAAATTTGAAGGATCTTTATTGGTCTTGTAAAAATAAGTAACAGGCTCTTTTTTATTAAAGAATATGAAATTTCTATCCTCTTCTTTTATCTCAAGGGAAATATACCCCTTTTTAACAAGGTAAAGAATTGTAGCAGTTAGATCATCAGGAAGAACGTTTTCGAATCGCAAAAGATAGCCAACAATTGCTGGAGATAAATCCTCAGGTATTTCCCTCATATAAATAATATCCTTTTTAGATACAGGCTCTTTCCCAAAAGTAAAAAATAGAAAAAGATATATAACAAGGAATAAAACCCACATGCCAAAGAATACAATAATACCTGTTCTTATCTTTGATTTTAATGCTTCAGTTCGCACCGCCTCAGCAAGTTCTTCCTGCATTATACTATTTAATTTTTCTTGAGGTATAACTTTTGCATCGGTGAGAATGTAAGGAGGAAATAAAACTCTTGCTTCAATAAATGTATTGGGCGGAACGTTTGTTGCCTTAAAATGAGCGCCTGATCCATCAATACGCTCAACAACACCATTTAAAGGACCGTGCCCAAAAACCTTTATCTCATCCTCATTTACTGTTTTGGGTAAATACACAAAGCCATCAAAGTTTAAAGTTTTTTTATCCCACCCTGAACCTATTAATTGCCAATAAAAATCTGCAACATCTTTATAAACCTTTATTCCACCAATAACCTTGTACCTAAATATAAATGTCTTTGTTGTATTTTTGGCATCGTAGAAAAATTTTGCAAAGTACGAATTCCCTTGATCTTGAAAAATGTATGTCCCTGGTGTATTCGTTTCACCTACTGTTAGCTTATAGGGACCGCTTTCATCACTTATAGAAAAATTTTCAATGCGTTCAAATCCTTGTTTTGGCAAAGTGTATGTAGCCCAGTGAAAAGAACCATCAAATTTATATGTGCGAGCCTCTTCAAAATCAAAACTTCCATCACTATTTATATGCACTGTTACATTTACTTTTGGAAAGTAATAGTCCTTTGCAAAAGCATCTGCCCTGAATGAAAAAATTATTGAAACAACCAAAAAAAACAAAAAAAACTTTTTCATCTATTATCCCCCTTTCCCCTCGCTTATTATTGCCCTATACATACGTATCATGTCTTTATGGGGCAAAACATCATGTACCCTCAAAATTGAAGCACCTTTGATGAGTGAAAACATATTTGATGCAAGCGTTCCATAGAGCCTGTCATCTACGGGTCTATTATCAAGCGTAAAACCAATAAAAGACTTCCTTGAAAGTCCTACAAGGATTGGTTTATTAAAGATCGTAAATTCGTGAAGTTTATTGAGTATTTCAAGGTTGTGTTCTTTTGTCTTTCCAAAACCGATTCCAGGGTCAATGATAATCTTATCAATACCAAAGGAACTTAGGAAATTTATCCTTTCCTCAAAATATTCAAGAAGTTCCTTCATAAGATCATCATAATGAGGATTTCTTTGCATATCTTTGGGAGTGCCTTTTATGTGCATTGTAATAACAGGCACATTGTATCTTTTCGCAACATCGATCATTAAAGGATCAAATCTCAAACCGCTTATATCATTAATTATATCTGCACCAACATTTATAGATTCTTCTGCAACCTTTGATTTATAAGTGTCTATGGATATAGGGATGCTTGGAAATTCTTTTCTTATGGCTTCAATTACCGGAATTACTCGCCTCAATTCTTCATCAACAGAAACGCTTTCAGAGTAAGGACGAGTAGATTCACCACCCACATCAATGATGTCCACACCTTCAGCAACCATTTTTTCTGCATGTTTCAAGGCGTCCTCAACATTCAGAAATTTTCCACCATCAGAAAAGGAGTCAGGAGTCACATTCAAAATTCCCATTACAAATTTGTCACTGTTAAAATCAAATGTTTTTCCTCTTATTTCAAAAATAGGAAGTGGAGTATTTTCTAAATACTTTTCTAACGACATCCTTACATCCTTTAACCCAAAATAGGGCATATAAGAAAGTTTTTCAATGATTCTCTTATATACTCTTTTTGTTCCAATTAGTATTGCATCTGATTTTTCTGTTCTAAAGCTTGCAACCTCTCTTGAGATTGCAACATCACCGCCTGCGCTAAGAAACTCTTGTTTAAGGATATTTGCACCTCTTGCATCAAGGTTATAAATTTTAAACAATAGAATTTGGCTTTTTTCTTTAAATAGGTTAAAAACAGCACGATCAACCTTTACATTTTCAAGCTCATTTTCCAAATAAGAAAAATCAATCTTTCTTAAAATCAAATGGATCTCCTTTCTTATTTTTCACATTCAATTATACTTAAAATATGAAAATTAAGATATATGCAGTAGATAAACTGAAAAAAGAATACAATAAACTTGGGACACTTGATTATCTTGAAAGGATAAAGTATTACATTCCAATAGAAGTTTATGAAGTAACAGAGGAAAAGCTTAAAAAACTAATTTCAAAAGAACATTACAATATCGTTCTTGATGAAAAGGGTAAAGAGCTCACATCTATCGAATTGTCACAATTAATACAAAAATTGCTTTCAAGTCAAAATAAGGATATAGCATTTTTTATTGGTGGATCAGAAGGATTCCCAAATGAAATAAAAGGAAAAGCTGATTTTACTTTAAGCCTTTCAAAACTTACTTTTCCTCACGAACTTGTAAGGGTAATACTTTTAGAACAAATTTACCGCGCATTTACAATAATAAATAATGAGAAGTACCACAAATAAAAGGGGGCTTTTGCCCCCCCTTTTTAAAAAATTAGTAAGACTTTCCAAAAATTCCATTTACGAAGGCTCCAAAGTCCTCTGTCAAAACACCGTAAACATGTAAAAAGTTTGGCTCGATTTGCTGTACTTGAAGAACCGTCTCTACCTTTGCGCCAGAAAGAGAATGAACATATAACTTATCTCCTTCTTTAAGATCAGATGCTTTAACCAAATATTCTTCTTCCTCAATAAGCTTTACAAATTTATGACTCTTAGAAACAATTGTCTCATACCTTTCAGTTTTCACTTTATAAATAGGCTCATAAATTCTTCTTCTCACTATTTTAAGTACTCTTGAGAAACTATTGAAGGAATAGACAAACATTTCATCTTGTATATCTTTAATCCAGATATCCTCTGCTTTTGAAAGCATTCGCTCTGTTGCATTAGGAACAGAAGCCTTTGTAACAACAGTAAAAAGATTTGATACAGTTATAAATCCAACCTTATTTGCAAATCTCACAAGGAGATATTCGTGTGGTGAATAACCATTAAAAAACCTATCGAGTACTGGTTCTCCAAAAGTAATTTGATCTTTGAGGTTAATCATTTTTTCCTCCTTTGACATTCCTTAAGTAGAAATCAATACCAATTGCCGCCCTGTGACCATTTGCAATAGCTGAAATTGCATTTCCAAGCGAAGTTTCAACAAGATCTCCGCCTGCGAATACACCTGAAATTGAAGTTTCACCAAACTCATCAACCCAGATACGCCTACGTGGTGTAAACTTAAGTTGTTGCATAAGATGTTCTGGAATGAAGGATAGGTTTGTTGTTTGACCTACTGCTTCAATAATGTAATCTCCTTCAAGGAATAGTGTTTGATCTTCATAGAATGTTGGATTAAACCTTCTCTGCTCATCGAAAACAGACTTTACCTTCTTAACAATGAGGCCCTTTAATTTTCCATTCTCAAAAACCGCCTCTTTTGGACCCCATCCTGGGTTAAATATGACACCTTCTTCAAGTGCACCTTCAATTTCCTCTTTTGATGCAGGCATAATATCCCAGTCTTCAAGAGAAACAGTTTGTACCTTTGTATCGATGCCACCGTAGTTAATCTCATGCAACCTTACAACTGTTCTTGCAACATCCATTGCAACATTTCCACCACCAATAACAATAACCTTCTTGGGAACATCTCTTCTGCCTTCAACCTTAACTTGTCTGAGGAAGTCAATTGCCTGAATTATAAATGGCGTATCCTCTCCGTTAAGATTTATCGCCCTTCCATAAGAAAGACCAACACCAATATAAACTGCATCATAATCTCTCATAAGATCTTCAAAAAGAACATCTTTCCCAACTTCAGTATTGAATTTAAATTCTACACCGAGGTCTTTTAAGTGTCCCACTTCTTTATCAATTTCATAGACAGGAAGCCTATACATAGGAATACCAAGTCCCAAAGCGCCACCAGGAACAGAACGCTTTTCAAACACTGTGACAGAATGCCCCATAAGTGTCAAATAGTATGCGGCAGAAAGTCCCGATGGACCTGAACCAATTACTGCGACTTTCTTTCCAGTTTTTGGGAACATGTATGGATCTGAAACTTTATAGTCTTTCACCATATCAGTTGCAAATCGCTTAAGCCACATAATTTGAACTGCATCGCCACGGTAATTGTAGACACAATCATCCTGACACTTGTGGGTACAAATTCTTCCGCAAATACCAGGAAGCGCATTATCCTCAAGCATGTATTTAACAGAAATCTCGTATTCTTTCTTAAAAATCGCATCGATGTATTCAGGAATTTTCATATGTGCAGGGCATCCTTGCATACAGATACCACAGCCAAGGCAACGCTCTGCTTCTTTTATTGCGGCTTCTTCTGAGAATCCGAGGATGAGTTCTTCGAAGGTCTTCTTCCTTACATCTGGTTCAAGCTCAGGCATTGGAACTTTTTCAAGTTCAAGAGGTGTAATCTCGTTCAATTGTGTGAAACCATTTTCTGCGGTTCTTCTCTCCTCTGCTGGAAACCAAACAAACGCATCGCCATCTTGGGAAGTAAATATAAGGTTTCTTTCCATTTTTAAAGATCCCGTAGGACAGACCTCAACGCACAAGCCACAGTAAGAGCACCTTCCGTAATCAATTCTCGGTCTTAAATGTGTTGAACCTTCTTTTGGATTTACAAGATGAAATGCCTTAGGATCATCCATTGTGATTGCTTGACATGGACAGATGCTCATGCAGTTTCCACAGCCAATACATTTATCAAGATCATTTACATGAAAACCTCGATAACGCTCCGGAAGGTTGAGCTTTTCTTTAGGGTACTGCACAGTAACGGGTTTCTTAAAGATATACTTTGTTGAGGTTAAAGCACCAATATAACTTGTTTTTTCAAAATATTCTTTGTTTTCCATCGCAACACCCCTCATCTATCAATTTCAGGCGGGCAAATATCAAGTGTTTCCAAAATAAATGGAGCATCGGATAACTTCTGCCCAACCAATAACTCCTCTGCAAGAGGATACATATGAGGCATAGAAACACCTCTTACAGAAACTCTGTATGGCTTATCTGTCCCATCTGAGACAAAGTAGAATCCGTATTCGCCTCTTGAAGATTCAACCCTTGCGTATGCCTCACCTTCTGGTATTACCCATTTGAATGGATTTGGCATCTTTTTCCATACATCGCCTTTTGGCATCTTCTTTACAGCCTGCTCGATTAGATTTAAAGATAATTCAAGCTCAAGTCTTCTTTGAATTTCTCTTGCCCAAGCATCACCATCATCAAGAACGGGTATATCAAAATCAAGATATGGATAAGCAGCATATGGCTCATCCTTCCTTACATCAACCTTAACGCCTGTTGCTTTTAAATTTGGTCCAGTGACACCCATTTGAAGTGCGGTTTCCTTTGTAATCTTTGCAAGTCCCTTTGCCCTGTGCATAAACATTGGATTTTTAAAGAAGAGGTTATCGTACTCAATGAGGCGGTCTTTCATATACTTAACAAAACCTAAAACATCGTCCTCAAAGCCTGGATAAGTATCCCTTCTTACTCCACCTGGCCAAATATACATATGATAAACTCTTGCTCCAGAAAGCTTTAAAAATATATCAAGCATAAGGTCTCTGTCTGCAACTGCCCAGTAGTTAACAGTGTAGTTACCAAGCATAGCAGCTGTGCCTCCAAAATGGAAAAGCAAAGCATTCACACGTGCCGCTTCGAGTACAATAGTTCTTATAAATTTTGCGCGTTCCGGAATTTCAACTCCCATGAGTTCTTCAATTGCCATTGAATAAACAGCCTCATTTATGTCAGGCTCTGGAACACAAATTCTTGGTATAAGAGCAAGGTTTTGAAGGTATGTCCTTTGCTCCATTAATTTTTCAAATGCTCTGTGTAGATACCCAGAATTACCTTTTGCCTCAACTATTGTGTCTCCCTCAAGTTTTAGGTGGACTGAGAAATTACCATGGATCCCTGGATGGTTTGGACCTATATTCAGTTCATATTCCTTAATCATACTTTACCTCCACATTCCTTGCCTCATAGTGCTCAGTTGCGTACTTAATTGAATCGAAATCTTTTCTCAAAGGCGGTAAATCCTCCCACCCTTCAAGGAGAAATGGCTTCATTGAGTCTGGATTTCCTATAACCTTAATCCCAAACATCTCTCCAAGCTCAACCTCGTACTTGAAAGCATTTGGATAAATATTTGTTATAGTTTCAATTTCAGGATTTTCCTTTGGAATTCGCGTCTTCACTATAGCAAGAATCTTGTTTTCATTGGAATAGACAAGCGCAACAAGTTCGAATTGATTGTCCTTAACAAAATCAACTGCTGTAAAAAGCGTAAGTCTCTTGAAGGAGAGGCCTTTTAAAGCATTGAGCGTAGAAGAAAAGGAATCGTTCTTTACCTTAATAATAATCCTTTGAGGGCTTTTTTCTAAGATCTCACCCTTTATAACTTTCTTAATCTCTTCTACCATTTGAGCACCTTCCTTTGATTTGCCTTATAGTAATCATAATTTTCAATATACTTTCTCCAACCGTTAGCCTTTCCTTCATCAATGAGTTTCATAAGTGTCCTAAATCCTTCAAGTACAGCCATAGGGGTTGGCATACAGCCTGCAATATACACATCAACAGGCAAATACAAATCTAACCTTTTAACTACTGCATAAGAGTCCCAGTATATGCCTCCATTTATAGTACAAGAACCAAATCCAATTACATATTTTGGTGGAAGCATCTGCTCATAAACAGTTACAAGTCTTTTAAGAGTTTTTATGTTTATGTAACCTGTTACAAGGAGAATATCTGATTGCCTTGAGGTTACAAATGGGGCTATACCAAACCTTTCCGCATCAAAACGAGAAGTAATTGTGGGAGGTAGTTCTACTGCACCACAAGCAGTGCAATATTGAAGCATCCAAAGAGAACGCTTTCTCAAATGATCAAGTATTTCAACATAACCCTCTTCCAATGTTTCCTGTAGTTCCATTACTTACCTCCTATATAGACTATCAAAAGACCTAAAAGGGCAATTAAAGTTGGCCATCTCCAAAAATACCTAACAGCATTTTCAATTCTAAATCGAGGAAAAACCGTATCAAACAATGTCATTACTATAATTACTCCAAGTTGCTTAAGAATAAATGTAAAAATGTTTGAAGCGCCTCCAAGGAAAAGAATTGTGAAAAATGCAGTCTCAATATAGACCTGAATTGCATGACCTATCATAAGAAGTCCAAGATGTTTCCCGCCATATTCAACCATAGGTCCTGTTGCAACTTCTTGTGGCGCAACAACCGTATCGAATGGGTGTTCTCCCATTGCACCATAAGTTGCAATAAATCCAGCAATTGCAGTCAATGGAAGTAAAAACAAATTCCAATTGAATCCAGATTGGAGTGTCATAAATTTATAGAGATCGGTTGTCCCGTATCTTACAACAAGTGTATTTCCTGCAATGATGAGAGGAAGCTCATATCCGAGCATAAGCGTCAATGCCCTTGCAATACCAATGGATGCATTTGGGTTTCCGGACTCACCTGCACCAAGCGCCATACCAAGAGATCCAATTACCATAATATAAAGAAATGCAATAAGATCCCCGTAAGGTGTAAGTTGCTTAAAGTGAGGAAGAGGAAGGAATAGCACAGTTAAAATTGAAGCACCGACAAAAATAACTGGTCCAAGATCAAACATCACACCGTGAGAGATATTCTCTTTTTTTGAAAGAAGTTTGATGATATCAAGTAAAGGCTGATGCAATGGCGGACCGTATCGCCTATGAATGCGCGCAACCATTTTTCTTTTGAAGCCTTCAAGAAAGATACCTACAAAAAAGGCAAAAATAGGCGTTAAAATTAAAACAAGTTTTTCTACCATAATACGCCTCCTATTATGTAAATGAGGGAGAAAATCGTAAGAATTATGATTCCAAGGCTCACATAGGTTTCAAGATTTCCAGTATATATTCTCCTTATATAGTCCCCCACAGTTTTTACAAAACCTACAAAGTTTTCGTAAATTCTATCTATGCTCCACTCATTGAAGGGTTTTATAATGTCATCAAAGAAACTGTAGAAGCCAAAACTATAGTTGTATTTTACATCTTCAGTTAGAATTTCGCCTGCATAGTAATTATCAAGTTGATGGACGCTTCTTGTTTTTGGAAGAAGGTAGAAGATAAGTGCTGCAACTACAAAACCACCCATGAGTGCAGCTGAAATAATAGGAACGTTTAAAGCATGAAGTCCTGGTTGTTCTGGAAAGCCTGTAAGAGTGTATTTTATAGGATCAAAACCAAGGAATGCCTCAGCTTTAGAAACAAAATACATAGGAATTCCCGGCAAAACTCCAAATAGAAGCGCAAGAAGAGAAAGCACAAGCATTGGTACTTGCATAAGAATTGGCACTTCCTTAACACCCTCATATTTCTTTGGAAGCTGTCCAAGGAATATTGAATGTATTAATCTATAAACATACATAAATGATCCTGTCCCACCCAGAAGTGCAATAGTTAAAAGTAGTGGTTCTTTATTTTGTATTAAAGCTTCATAAATGAGATACTTTGAGACAAATCCATTTAATGGCGGAATACCCGCAGTTGCAATAATTGCAAGAAGCATTGAAATAAAAGAAATTGGCATCTTCTTAATGAGTCCACCAAGTTCTGAAAGATTTTTTGTGCCAGTTCTGTATATAACACCACCCACGACAAAGAATAGAATTCCTTTAAAAATTGAGTGATTTACAATGTGTAATAACCCACCTGCAACACCAAGAGGTGTTCCAAGCGACAAACCGAGAAGTATATAACCACTCTGTGCAATTGAAGACCAGGCAAGAATTTTCTTCGCATCCTCCTGCACAATCGCAACAAATGTTCCTATGATGATTGTTAATGCACCAATCCACTGAAGAACATACATAATAAGAGGAGCTTCAAAAACTCTTGGCATTATTTTTGAAAAGAGATTAAGTCCAAAAATCGAGAATACAAATATTGTAAATAAGTAAAGACCCACCTTCTTCACAACTGAGGAAAGCAAAACAGAAACAGAATCAGGCGCTTCTGCATAGGTAATTGGTGCCCATACATGAAGAGGCATGATCGAAGCTTCGATAAGAAAGCCGATTACAAATAAGACGAACGTTATTAAAACAATTGGGGTTGGTGCAGTTGAAAGATAGCCTGAAATCTCTGCATAACCAAAACTTCCCGCTTTAAAGAATAAAAACACAACTGCTGCAAGCATTGAATTGGCACCAATAAGAGCCCAGGTAATATATTTAAGTTGTGCATTATGTGATTCTTCATAACCTTTACCGATAAGAAAGAAGATAATTAATGCAATAATTTCAAAGAAAATAAAGAAAGACAAGATGTCTCTTGCAAAAAGTACTCCGAAAACTGCACCCTCTAAAAATGAGAACTCAAGAATAGCTAAATCAGAATCTTCCGACTTATCAAATTCGAAAAGAAGAAAAATGCCAGCAAGAAGAAAGATTAATGAGAAAAGAAGTGATAACATAAATGATAAAGCATTTATTCCCAATGATAGACTCTGTCCAAGAACAGTGAGATAATAAAAGTTATCGATTGTTTTATTCGCATACTGATATAGTTCAAAAAATGGAAGTATAAGGAATATCAAGAAGAAAATATTTCTCACCGCTTTATGTAATGCAGAACCAGCATAGGCAAGAAGTCCACCAAAAATTGGCGTAAGTAAAATCATCAAAAGTGAAAAGTTCATTTTAAACCTCCCAAAACTGAGGTTAGATAAATTGTTCTTTGTATTAATTGATTTGCTATATCATTAGTAAAATTAAGGACACTCATAGGCCTTGAGCTAAGAATAACTAATATTAGCACAAGAATAAATGGCGAAATGACAAGCCATGGATTTTCTGCTTGGAAATTCTTGTCACTCTTTTCAAAAAGAATCTTAAATACTCTATAGAAATAAACGCCTTCTATAATTGCTGCAAAAAGCACAAGTGCAAAGGATAAATATCCAAGAAAACCTGGAAAATCAAGTAAAGTCTGAAGAATTGCTAATTTTGTGAAGAACCCAAAGAACGGAGGAACTCCAATAAGAGAAAGCGCAGCAAAAACAAAAAGGATCGATGTTAAAATATTTACTCTTCCAAAGCCTTTAAGGTCATCAATATTTCTTGAACCTTGAGCTTCAATCATGATGCCTGCAACTAAGAACAATACCGCTTTTGAAAATGAATGGTTTACCATCTGTGCAACTGAAGCAGAGATTGAAGCTTGAGTTCCAACAGAAAAAGCAAGTACAAACAACCCTGTTTGCCCAATTGTTGAATATGCAAGCATTCTCTTTAGATCCTTCTGGAAGAATGCAGCAATCTCACCAAAGAAGAGAGTAAGAAGTGCAATGATGAAAAGATATGGAATAAATGCAGAATAATTAAATACAGTAACAGTAACCCGTATTATTGCATATATTGCAGTTGTTGTGACAATACCCGAAAGCATTGCAGATATACCTGATGGAGCAGCAGGGTGTGCATCAGGAAGCCAGGAGTTCAAGGGGAAAAGCGCTCCTTCAACTGCAAGTCCAAAGAATATTAATACATAAGGAACAAGTTTTTCAAGGCTTCCGACATAATCAAGTTTTGTAGCAATATGTGCCATGTTAAGCGTTCCTGTTTGCGCATAGATAAGAACAATACCAATAAGAAGTAAGGAACCTGCAAGAATGCCCTGAACAACATATTTAAAACCTGCTTCAATAGAATCCTTGCTACGCATATACCCAACAAGCCCGAAGGAAGATAGAGAAAGCACTTCAAAGGCAACAAACACATTAAAAAGGTCACCTGTTATACTTATCCAACTTGATGCCATGATAAGGAGAGTAAAAAGAATGTGGAATTTATCTGTTGGCTCCTCCTTCATATAGAAGATATTGTAAAAAGAAATAAGAAACCCAAGGACATTTACCATAAGGACAATAATAAAATTCAATTTGTCGACAGCAAGGATTATTACGTATGGGGGGTTTAGTCCTGCGGTTGTGCTTAAAACAATAGAGCCATACAAAACTTTTACTCCAATAAAATAGATGACAACAAGATTAAGTGCACTTACAATGAGTGGAACAAATTTAATGAGTTTCTTTAAAAATGGAGAAATGATAATCGAAAGAAAAGCAAAGAAAAGAGGAATAACTACCAATAATGTTGGATTAGCCAAGTTTACCATCTTAGACTCCTTATCTTTCTTATATCCAATGTGCCGTACTTCCTATAGAGAAGCACGACAAATGCCGCAGCAAGTGCAAGTTCAGAGGCACCAATAACAATGGAGGTAAGAGTAAGAGCCTGAGGCACAGGATCAACCATAAGACTTGCATTCATTACATCTTTCGAAAATATCGGTGCTGTTTTTCCGTTTACATACCCAATTGAAACAATAAGAAGATTAATACCTGTTTCAATGAGGTCAAGCCCTATAATTATCTTTATGAGGTTCTTTTTTATAATAAGAGCATAAATGCCAATACCAATTATGAGAAGTGCAGAAATATAGAAAATCATTCTTCACCTCCAGCTTCTTCGCACTTCACTTCACACATAAGATCATCAATAATATTGGATAACTCTGAACCTACCTTTAAGCCAACACCTATATAAATTGGAAGCATTATACCACCAGAAAGTAGATCAAATAAAGTTCCGTTAGGTAATACATTTGCAAGGAAGGAACCTTTCATAAAAAATCCTAATAGTCCTATAATTACATACGTAAGACCACCTAATCCTTCAACAAGATAGAATTTTTTTCTATCAATTGAAGTTTCCTCATATGCAAGGTAGAGAAGTAGAAATCCTGTTGCAATAAGAGCTCCACCCTGGAAACCTCCACCCGGGGTTAAATGTCCATGCATGAAGATATAAGCGCCTGTAAGGAGGATAAAGGGAAACACAACACGTGTTCCAATTTTTGTTACGAAATTTGATTCTTGAAGTTTTTGTTTTCTTTTATTTTCACCCATAAAGTAAAGCACAGCAACACCTAAGGCAGCCGTGAAAAGGACTGTTACTTCACCAAGGGTATCAAAGCCTCTGTAGAAAAGCGTAACCGATGTAACGACATTTGCAGCACCTGTTTGAGGAACTGTATTATCAAGATAGTATTTTCCAACATCCATCTTATCTACACCAAATTTGTAGTTTGACATAAAAATCGCAATTGCTGCAATAATTATGAGGATAAATACACCATAAACAATTTTTCTAATCATCATTATCCTCCCGCTCCGTCTTTTTTACGGCAACAATGTAAATTGCCATAGTAAGTGCCGCACCAATTGCGGCTTCAGACATTGCTACATCAGGTGCCTGCAGAAGCAAAAATACCAAAGATACAAGAAGACTTCCACCGCCCATAAATATAACTGCTGCAAGAAGATCCTTAACGTGTATTGCAAGAATGGAGAGAATTATCGTAAGTACAAGAAGAAGGTAAGAGAAAATTAGAATATAAATATTCATCGTCATTCACCTTCTTTCTCTTTGAACTTATCAACCACAGTTTTGTCAGTCATTGGGGATTTTGCCTTGTATCCTGCACGAATGAGTGCTGAACCCGAAATAGGTGCAGTAAGAATAATAAATGTTGCAAGAATTATTGATTTTATAAGAATATCCTCCTTCATAAGTCCTATTCCAATAATTGAGGAAATTGCTCCAAGCGTAGTTGCTTTTGTTGCAGCCTGCATTCTTGTGTATAGATCAGGAAGTCTCAAAAGGCCAATTGCAGAGAGGAGAAAGAAAAACGCACCGATAAACATGAGAGTATAGCCGATGATAACGTTAATACCCATCTCAAAGCCCCCTTTCAATAAAGCGAGCAACAACAAGAACGCCAACAAAAGAAATAATTGCATAAACTACAGCCACATCCATATAAAATGACCTTCCAAAGACCAATGCAAAGAATACAAAAAGTGCAACAAAAAGTGTTGTAAGAGTATCCAATGCCATTGCACGATTTGCCGTGTCAGGTCCTTTTACGAGTCGCACAATCATAAGAATCGTTGAAAGTGCAAGCAAGCCCAAATAAATCAAATCTACCACTTTCATGAGAAAATCTCCTTCAAAAATTTTTCAAAAGGCGAAACAATACTTTCAGTTGCGCCTTCAACGCTTTCATCGTCCACAGTAATCCAATGGATAAAAAGTTCATCCCCCACAACATCCATAGTAATAGTCCCTGGTGTAAGTGTAATTGAATTTGCAAGGGCAAGTTTACCTGCATCCGTTTTTAATTTTGTCTTAACTTTAACAATTCCAGGTTTTATAGGAAGAGATGGATTAAGGACAATCATTGCAACCTGAACATTCGCCTTAACAACTTGATAGAGATAGTAAGGAATGTAAATAATAAGATAAAATAGCTTTTTTGGATTTAAATGAGCAAGACCGTGTTCTGTAAAGAGATCTGCCGTGCCAATTGAAATGACAAACGCAATAAGGAATCCAAAAATTAATTCTGAGGTTGCAAAACTTTCAGTAAGTAAAATCCATGTAAGGAATAAAACAATCGTTTCAAAGATAACCTTACTTAGGTAGTTTGCTTTTTCCATTTTTCACCACCTTTCACCTAATTTTATGCCTACCTCAACTATTTTAAAATTTTTTTTATATTAGTCAAGCAAACGTCTTACCTCTTGTGAAATTGTGAAAAAGCAAATGCTTGGTAAAATAAAGTTCTTTCTTAATTTTTAGAGTCAACTTTGTTATTTACCATTCAAATTACATGGCTTAAACACTATATTGATAATTTCATAATGATATTAGTGAAATTTTACTCAAAAAGTATTGCAAAATTTTAAAATATGTATATAATATAAGTGTGAATAGAATGATTAAGTACGAACAATTTAATGAATTGGTGCTTTTTAGCACAGAAGAATTTAGAACAGATATTTCTGATAGACAATTTTACTGGTTTTCTTCCCGACGGAAGAAAACATTATAAATAAAAATTTTTAAAGGGAGGTTGCGTATGGACGCAAAACAAATGGTTGAAGATTTTATGAAAACCGCTAAACAACTCGGAGAGTTTGACAAGGGTTACATTGACGCTGTAATGGGACTTATCAAGGAAGCAGAAAAACCAGGAGCACTTTCAACCAAAGAGAAAGAACTTATTTCTATTGCACTTGGTATTGCAGCACACTGTGCCTACTGCATTGCTCTCCATGTGAAAAATGCAATTGAGGCAGGTGCAACAAGAGCTGAGATCCTTGAGGCAGCAGAAGTTGCAGGTCTTATGGGCGGCGGTCCATCAATTGCTTACATCAGACTAGTCCTTGATGCTTTAGAGCAATTTGGCGCAAAGTAGTTTTTGAAATTCTTAAATAAGGGGGCTTTTGTCCCCTTTTGTTAAAAATATTTACAAAAGGAGGTATTTAGAAATGGCTGAATTAAAACCAAACTACACGCTTGATGAAAGGGTTATAAAAAATCCCCAGATTATCAAGTTGCACATTTATTGTTAGAAATTGCTCTTCCTCAAGATAAAGTAGTTTTTATTCAAGATGGCATCCTGTTTGCCGTTGAAAAAGATATAAAAACCTTGGTTAAAGACGAGGTTGAACTTTACGCATTAAAGGATGATTTCATTGCACGTGGATTTGATGAGAGCGAAAGTTTAGTTCCTCTTTTAACTTACGATGAGTTTGCGGAAATTGTAGAAAAGGAGCCAAAAATCATTTCTTAGAAAAACTTGGAGAGGAAATTCCTTTCCTTCCATTATAATTTATTGGAGGTGAAAAATGGAAGAATTTGATGTTATTGTGATTGGATCAGGCTCTGCAGGATATGTATCAGCAATAAGGCTTGGAGACTTAGGAAAAAGGGTTTTGATAGTAGAAAATAGAGTCTTGGGTGGTACATGTCTCAATAGAGGGTGCATCCCAACAAAGGCGATACTCAAAGCTTCCGATATATATAGGGAAGCACATGAATCAAAAATCTTCGGCATTACAGTAAATCACGTTTCATTCGATCCAAAAGGAATAAAGGTGTGGAAAGAAACGGTTGTTAAAAAACTTGTTTCAGGAGTAGACTTTCTTCTTAAAGCAAGAAAAGTCGAAATTAAATACGGAAGAGGCTATCTTATTGACGGAAATACCGTTGAAATTGAAACAGCACAGGGCAAAGAAATTTATAAAGGTAAAGATATAGTTATCGCAACAGGCTCTGAGCCTGCTATGATTCCTACTTTTAAAATTGACCATGTAAATGTTCTCACTTCAGATGATGCACTTGAGCTTACTGAATATCCTAAAAAAATGATAATTGTTGGTGCTGGGGCAATAGGAATGGAATTTGCAACATTCTTTAACTCATTTGGAACACAAGTAACAGTTGTAGAAATGATGGAAACGGTTGTTCCAACTCTTAAGGATAAAAAACTTACAACACTGATACAGAGGATATACCAAAAGAGAGGCATAGAGTTTAAATTAGGACAAAAGATTGAAAGTATTGATGTAAAAGATAATAAAGTTTATCTAACACTGGGGAATGGCGAAGTGCTTGAAACAGAAAAGGTACTTGTATCAATAGGTAGGAAGCTTAATTCCGATAATATCGGCCTTGAAAAAGTTGGCATTCAAACCGAAAAAGGAAGAATAATAGTTAATGAATATTTAAGAACAAATATTGAACACCATTACGCAATTGGAGATGTTGTAGGTGGTCTTCTTCTTGCTCATAAGGCAATGAAAGAAGGAGAAGTCGTTGCAGAAATTATTGCAGGACATGATACAAAGATGGACTATCGAGTTGTGCCTTGGGCAATATTTACAACACCAGAAATTGCTTCCGTAGGTTTAACAGAAGAAGAGGCAAAGACACATGGAATTGATGTTGTAACAGGAGAATTTCCGTTTACAGCAAATGGAAAAGCAGTTTCAATGAACGCAACAGATGGTACTGTTAAGGTTGTTGCAAGAAGTGACACAAAGGAAATTATTGGTGCACAAATCATAGGACCCGAAGCTTCAGTAATGATATCAGAACTTGCCTTGGCAATAAAGAATAAATTAACGTTGAAGGATGTTGCAGATACAATTCACACGCATCCAACACTTCCAGAAGCAGTAATGGAAGCAGTGAAAGTCCCATTAGGAGAAGCGGTTCATATAGTTGTAAGAAAATAAAAAATAAAATCACAACAGAGAGGGGAAGTTTTCCCCTCTAATCCCACTGATTTGTCGCTACGGAATTAGCAGAATATCTCTTTTTAAGGAGCTTAAAAAGAAAAGTATATCAATTCATTGAAATTCGGAGATTCCTCGTTTCGATGCCACTTCGGAATGACAACCATTTTGAGGGGGCAACAAACCGCCCCCTCAATACTCCCCCCAAATATTGATTTTGATTTTGGGGTAAGTGAAAAAAGGTGCCCCTTTCTTATGATTTAAAGAGGCTTTTACACATCAAATTAATAGAAATGCTTCTATATTAATAGAGTTTTAGATGTTTATTCTACTTTTTATATTATCCCTAACTTCTTACCTGCTTTCTCAAAGATTGAAAGTGCCTTGTCAATTTGTTCTTCTGTATGTGTTGCAATATAGCTTGTCCTAAGAAGTGAGTCGTTTGGTTGCACTGCGGGAGGAAAAACCGGATTTGTATAAACACCAAGTTCAAATAATTCCTTCCACATCATAACAGTTTTCCATTTGTCCCTTATATAAACAGGAATTATCGGTGTATTGCTTGCGCCTATATCAAACCCCAACTCTTTAAGACCTTTTCTCATCCTATTTGCAATATTCCAAAGATGTTCAATACGCTCTGGTTCTTCCTGCATTATTTGAAGCGCTGCAAGTGCTGCGGCAGCTGATGCAGGAGTCATTGCTGCCGAAAAGATAAAAGGTCTCGCATAATGTTTAATATAATTAATGACTTCTCTATCGCCTGCGATAAATCCACCCAAACTTGCAAATGATTTACTAAAAGTTCCCATTATAAGATCTACTTCATTTTCAAGATTAAAGTGGTTTGCAGTACCACGCCCATTTCTTCCTAATACACCAATCGAGTGTGCGTCATCAACCATTAAACGGGCTCCATATTTATTTTTTAATTCAACAATTTCTGGCAGTGGTGCAATATCTCCTGCCATTGAATAAACACCATCGACAACAATTAGTTTTCCTGCATCATCTGGGATTTTTGATAAAACATTCTCAAGACTTTTAACATCATTATGGTTGAATCTTGCAAATTTTGCATGAGACATACTCCATCCATCAACAATTGAAGCGTGATCTTCTTTGTCCATTATTGCATAGTCTTTCGGGGAAAGAAGTGCAGAGATTGTTCCTAGATTTGTTTGATATCCTGTTGAGAAAACTATCACTGCTTCCTTATTTAAAAATTCTGAAAGTGCATCTTCCAAATCCCTATGAATTTTCAAAGTGCCATTCATGAATCTGGATCCAGTTGCAGATGTCCCATATTCATCAATGGCCTTTTTTGCGGCTTCTTTTACCTTAGGATGGTGCGTGAGTCCAAGATAGTTATTTGAGCCAAGCATAATTATTTTTCTTCCTTTATATAGCACTTCAGTGCCTTCTGTTCCTTCAAAGGGTAAGAAGTATGGATAAAGACCCTTTTCTTCTGCAACCTTTGCATCGTAAAGTGCGCTATTTTCTTTCGGGTTATAACATTTATCAAATAAATCCATTTTATCACCTCAAACAATTTTATATTTTTTGGTATTTTTTGCAAATTAATTTTTGAATTCAAAAGGTATTACTAATTTTTGGCTTTTATAACTATCTAAGACTTTTATATATGTATAATCTTCGTCATTTTCAATTTTTACACCACTTATAACACCTTTAATAATAAATTCTTTCGGCAATGCAACAACGAATCCTTTTAAAGAATTTCCACTCAAATAGATTAAATTTTTCCCCACATTAATCTCAAACTTTGCATTAAAAAGATTTAGAAGGAAATCTGCAAAATAACTCATAGGTTTGATTTGTATTTCTTTACTTTTGGAAAGCGAAATTGCATATTTTGTAAAACTTAGTAAGGCATTTTCATACAGTGGAAAATCATAAGGATGTGAATAAAAGAGTCTTATTGTTTTAGTTTGTATAGCATAATTTACTAAATCTTTTAAAAAGTTTTCAACTTCAGTCTCTGGAACTCCCCCTTTATACATTTCGTATAAAGAAGCATATTCCTTATAAGATGTTATTGGAAAAGCAATGACTTGTTTTGAAACCATTGATCCAGCAAGAAATGTTCTATTTGGAACCGACGAATTGTCACCTGTATAATAATAAGAGTTAAAACCTTCTTCCTCAAGAATGCTCGTTACAACTCTAGGATGAACCCCATTAGGCGCAGAGTATTCCCTAATTTTGTACTTTACAATGCTTTCAAGACATTGAGTATTTTTATCGATAAAGTTTTTAATTTCATCTTTTGTGAGCAAATTTTGGTTAAGAAGAGAGGAAAAGTAATTGTGTGCAAATCCACCGTGATCTCCAATTACTCCATACTTTGAAAGCTTTATAACTAAATCCCTTCCTTTTCCACATGCATCGAAACCTAAATTATCTTGAGGATAATCTCTAAAATCACCAGCACAAATATGTATTGAATATTCAATTTCTTTATTTAAAAAACCTTTTTCTTCAAGATATGGAATAGATTTATAGTCAATATTTGAATCTATATGCAAATTTACAACAAGTCCAGGAATACCATAAGGAGTACCTAAAATGTGTGGTGCTTTAACAATTTTGAAAAGGAAAAATGAAATAAATGTTCTTAACGGAAAATCATCAGAATATGCCTTCAAATATCCTAAAGGAATTGAAACATACATAACATAGCCGCCCAATTTTCTTAAGGTAATAGATGGAAGCAATTTTCCATCATAAGTTTGAATATAGGCTAAAATTTCGCTATCATTTATTCCATCTTTTTCAACAGTTGGACACTGATAGGTGAGCTTTCCGTACATATACCCTGAAATAAACTTACCATTTTCCAATTTATAAGATGGAATATTCAAAAATTTTG